>DATEDV010000088.1:0-2322 GCA_035281485.1 Candidatus Limnocylindria bacterium
TCGTGCGCGGGCAGACGCTCGCGCATCTCGAGAAGGACGAGCGCGATACGCGCGCGGTCTCCGATCGCGCGTGGCGGCAGCTCGTGTACCCCGTCGGCCACCCCTTCCATGCGCCCGCCATCGGCGACCGCGAGGTGGTGCGCTCGGCCGCGCCCGACGACATCCGCGCCTACCACCGCCGCGCGATCGCGCCCGACGGCGCGGTGCTCGTCATCGCGGGCGGCACGACAACCGACGCCGCGGCCGGCGCGGCCGCGCGCGCTTTCGGCGACTGGCCGAGGCGGACGGCGCCGCGCGACGCGAGCTATCCGGCCGTCACGCTCGCCGCCACGAAGCGACGCGTCGAGCTGGTTCCCGACAAGACGCAGAGCGACGTCATCATCGGCTGGCCCGGCCTGCCTCGGACCGATCCGCGCTTCACCGCGGCGCGCGTGACGAACATGGTCTACGCGGCCGACACGTTCGCGAGCCGCGCCGGCAACGTGATCCGCGACCAGCTCGGCCTGGCGTACTACGTCTTCAGCGGCATGGGCGCCAGCTGCGGCCAGTCGCCCTGGATCGTCCGCATGGGCGTGAATCCGCAGAACGTGCACCGCGCGATCGAGGTCGCTCTCGATGAGCTGCGCAAGATCACGGTCGGCCAGATCGCCGACGACGACCTGGCGCTCGCGAAGGACAAGCTCGTCGGTGAGCTGGACGTCGCGCTCGAGAGCCCGGCCGGTGTCGCGGCGATGGTGCTCGAGGCCGAGATGTTCGGTCTCGGTGACGATCACTTCGAGCGTTATCCCCGGGAGCTTCGCGGCGTGACCAAGGAGCAGGTCGTCGATACCGCGCGTTCGTTCCTCCCGCCGGACCGCTACGCGCTCGCGGTCGCCGGCCCGGCGCTGCCCGAGGCGCTCGTTTGAGCGCGGTGTTCTCCCCGGCGGTGCTTCAGCGTTTCAACGAGACCAAGATCGTCGATATCGAGACGCGCTCCGCGAAGGGGACCAAGCATTCGGTACCGATCTGGATCGTCGTCGCGAGCGGCGTTCCGTACGTACGCTCGGTGCGCGGGCCTCAGGGACTCTGGTATCGCCGGCTTCTCGCGCGGGGCGAAGGAGTGATCGTGGCCGGCGGCAAGCGCACGCCCGTGAAGGCCAAGCATGACCGTTCGAAGGCGGCGATCGAGGCGACCAGCGCGGCACTGCGCCGCAAGTACCCGAGGAGCGGCGCATCGCTCGAGGCGATGCTTCGCGCCGACGTCCTCGACACCACGGTGCGGCTCGAGCCCAGCTAAATGCGCCGCGCGATCTTCGCGTCAGCGCTCGCGCTCGTCATGGGTCTGGCGCTTGGCCTACTGCTCACCGGCACAGGTCCCGGTGCCTCGGGCATCGTCGGCGGTGAGTACTGGATCCTCGTCCTCGTCTTCGCGAGCGTGTATCTCGGCTGGCAGGTCGCGCAGCTCAGCCGGTCGCCGATCAGCCTCATCGCCGCGCCGGCGCTGGTGATCGTCATGGTCGCCGCGCTTCTGTCCGTGAAGTTCGCCCGTATCCCATGGGCGCCGCTCGTGGGTGATGGCTTCGAGATCCTGGTCGCGATCTATGCCGCGGCCGGAGCTGTTGGCTGGGTCGTCGGCCGCGTTTCTTCCCCGCGGACGACGACGCCCGCTGCGTCAGCGCGCATCGGACTGCTGCTGGCAACGGTCGCGGTCGCCCTCAGTCTCGCGACCTACGCGTTCGCCTCAGTGAGCGGCTCCTAGGCGTTAGCACGCGCAGCGCGCGATCGCGCCGCGTCGACGATCGCGGTCGCGAGCTGAAGCCGCGTCGCCGTCTTGGCTTCGCCCGCCCGCATCAGCTCATACGCGAGGACGATGTCGCGGAGGCGTGGCGTGTCCAGGGCCTCGAGCTGATGGATGAGGACGTCCTCACCCTGGTCGTACACGTCGAAGGGATCGAGCAGTGGATGCGGCGGCGACGGTGCGGAAGTGGGCGATGCCACGACGCTCGGCGCTGGGCTGGCGAAGTGTGGTTTCGAAGCCCGCGCGTGCGATCGCTTCAGTGGAGGTAGCAACGCGCGCTCCAGAGCGCCTTTGAGATACACCGGGGTCAGGCCGGTCGCCCAGTACAGCAGATCGTCACGATTGGGCTGCGTGGTCTCTCGCGGACCACGGACCGGTCGTGCCTTGGGGTCGACCGGAACGAACTCGATCCACCCCTCCCACATCTTCTGATCGCCGCGGCGGCCGCATACGTGTGCCGACCAGCGACGACCCTTCTCATCCGCGACGATCGAGTCGTACTCGATCAACACCTCGGCCACGTCAGCGTGAGCCGCATCGCGTGT
>DATEDV010000089.1:0-2537 GCA_035281485.1 Candidatus Limnocylindria bacterium
AGCGCCCTTGCCGACGCCGGCGGCGCGATCCGTCTGCTGAAGGCGCACCCCGACATCCCGGAAGCGATGGGCGTCGTGGGCTTCTCGTTCGGCGGCGCCGTCGCCGCCATCGTCGCGGGGCGCGACTCGCGGATCCGCGCGGCCGTGCTCGCGGCCGCGCCGGCGCGCTTCGGCGACGACGACAAGCTCAAGCCGATCGCGGAGGTCACGCGCACGCGAGCACGCGTGCTGCTCATCTGGGGGAGTCGCGACACGGAGGTGCCGTTCGCGAACGCCGAGCGCTACGCCGCTGTGCTATCACAGGCGCGCGTGACACATCGGACAGCGACGATCGAAGGCGCCGACCACGACTTCTCGCCCGCCGCGCCGCGCGAGCAGATGACGCAGCGCATCGCCGAATGGTGTCAGGAGAGCCTGGCCCGTTGAGCGCCGGGGTGCTCGTCCTCCATCCGTGGTGGGGGCTCAACGCTGACGTCCTCGCGGCCGCGGAGCGGCTGCGCCGCGAGGGCTATCGCGTATCCGCTCCGGACATGTTCAACGGCCGGGTGGCGACGACCCGAGAAGAAGCCAAAGCGTTGACCGGCGAGCTGG
Organism: Candidatus Limnocylindria bacterium; assembly: GCA_035281485.1. Lineage (GTDB taxonomy): Bacteria > Chloroflexota > Limnocylindria > P2-11E > P2-11E > CF-39. Next base: position 592 of record DATEDV010000089.1, read on the forward strand.
ACAAGGACTGGAAGAGCGCGATGAGCCAGGTCGAGGCGGCCTTCTCCAAGCTCGCCGCGGAGGCCGATCGGATCGCGGTCCTGGCTTGGAGCATGGGCGTCTGGTACAGCTGGCAGCTCGCGCCGGCGCACCCCGAGCGGATCCGAGCGGTCGTGAGCTTCTACGGCTACGGCGAGTTCGAGCCGGGCGCAAAGCTCCCGCCGATCCTCGGTCACTTCGCCGAGGACGACGAGTTCGACTCGATCGAGGACGTGCGCGGCGTCGAGCGAAAGCTCCGCGAGGCCGGATATGTCACGGAGTTCCACGTCTATCCGGGCACCAAGCACTGGTTCGACGAGCCGTCGCGGCCGGAGTTCGACAAGGCCGCGAGCGACCTGGCGTGGGACCGGACGCGCTCGTTCCTCGATCGACACCTGCGCGACTGAGCGTCATTCCGTCGGCCAGGACACGTTGTTCCAGCGGTGCAGGGCGATAGCTTTCCCGCCATGGATCCCGCGGTCGCGGTCCCGAGGACGCGTGCCGGCTCGCTCGGACGGACCATCGCTCGCGTCGCCGTGGCCGTCCCGGCGGTCGCGCTGCTGGGCTACCTTGCCGTGTCCTTCGCCGTGGCGGAGCGGTTCACACACGCCGTCCGCCACCCGGTGGATCGCGCTCCGGTGGTCGCGGCGACGACGTACGAGGACATCACGCTCCGAACGACCGACGGCCTGACGCTGCGCGGCTGGTACTTCCCTGCACCGGGCGACCGTGCCGCGGTCATCGTCCATGGAAAGGACAGCAACCGTCTCGAAGGTGGCGAGAAGTCCGAGCGCATGGCGGACTTCTTGATAGCCCGCGGCTACAGCGTCGTCCTCTTTGACATGCGCGGCCACGGCAACAGCGAAGGCGATCGGTTCTCCCTCGGGCACCTTGAGCGCCGCGACGTGGCGGCGGCGATCGAGTTCCTGCTGGCCCGCGGCTTCGCCGAGGAGCGCATCGCCCTGATCGGCATCTCCATGGGGGCCGGCGTGTCGCTCCAAGAGCTTCTCGTTCACCCCGGAGTGGGCGCCGTCGTCGCGGACTCGGCGTACGCGAGCGCGCGCGCCCTGGTCGAGGAGAACCTGGAGCGCATCGCGGGCGTGCCCTCCTGGTTCACGCCGGGGGTCTTCCTGTGGACGCGCATCGCGTTCGGTATCGACGGCGATGCGGTCCGGCCTATCGACGCGGTACGCGCCCAGCCCGAGCGGGCGATCCTGTTCATCCACTGCACCGCCGACGAGCTGATAGGCCTCCATCACGTGAATGCCCTTCGGGCCGCGAGTACGAATGCGGCCACCGACCTGTGGCTCGTGGAGCCCTGCGCGCATGCCCGGGCGTACAACCACCACCCCGCTGAATACCAGGCCAGGGTGCTCGCCTTCCTCGAGGCCCAGATCCCCGCAAACCGCTAGTCGCGGACGGACAAGTCGTCGGGAGCGTCGTCGTCCCGATCTGAGCTTCGCCGAGTGGATCGCGCTTTGCGGAACGCCGGCGTGTCCCGCGCTACGTTGGATCGATGACGCGAGCCGAGCGATTCGCCGACGAACCGGTGTGCTATCTCACGACGGTCGGCCGGCGCAGCGGCAAGCGTCACACGATCGAGATCTGGTTCGCGGTCCGCGATAACACCGTGTACCTCTTATCGGGCGGCGGCGATTCGGCCGACTGGGTACGCAATCTCCGCAAGACGAGCGCGGTGCGCGTCCGCGTCGGCGGCCGGACGCTCGAGGGTCAAGCGCGTGTGGTCGCGACGCCCGCGGAGGATGCGCTTGCGCGGGAGCTGCTGGATGGGAAGTACATGAAGTGGAAGCCGGGCAAGCCGCTGAGCTCGTGGGCACGAGGTGCGCTTCCCATTGCCATCGATCTCTAGTACGCGGCCAGGCGCTGGACTAGGGTGACGGCGTGTCCCTCGAGTACGTCGACGACCT
>DATEDV010000090.1:0-6959 GCA_035281485.1 Candidatus Limnocylindria bacterium
AATGAGGAGCAGTCGCGTCGCTCCCTCGACGAGCGTCTGCGCACAGCGCGCCTGAACGCGACGCGCGCCGTGCTCAGCGGGCGCGCGTAGCCAGCTGCGAGGAGAGGGAGCGACGCGACGGCTTGCCTAGTACTCCCCGCCCGGTCCGCGTCGCGGACCTTCAAGCAACTGGCCGACGCCACGCTGCTCGCCGAGGAGAGCGTCGAGGACGCGCAGCGCTTCATCGATCGTGAGCCCGCGCCGGAACTCGTCGAGCGCCGGCCGCAGCGCGGGTGCCGGGTCCGCGTTCGGGTCGGTCGAGTCCGTCGGGTCGCCGGTCGGCTCCTGAGGCTGTCCGGGATTCTGGCCCGGCTCCGGTGACCCGCTGGGACTGGGCTGGCCGCTCGCGTTCGGACCCTGCCCTGGATTCGGGCTGCCACCCGGTTGTCCCTGTCCCTGCCCCTGCTGCTGCCCGGACGGCGTCGGTCGGCCCGACAGGATGCGGTCGATGATCTCGAGGTTGAACTTCGCGTCGCGGTCGGTCGGGTCGATGCGCAGCACCTCGCGATACGCGTCGCGCGCGTCCTCGTAGCGGCCCATCTTGAAGAGCGTGTTGCCGCGGTCGTACTGCGCGATCGCGCGCAGCTTCAGATCCTTTCCGTCTATCGCCCGGCCGTACTCGGGAAGCGCACGCGGGTACTCGCCGAGCTTGTGTAGCGTGTTGCCGATGTTGATCGAGAGCTCCGGGGCGTCGGGGAGATCGATCTGGAGATCGCGGTACGCCGCCAGCGCGTTGGCGTAGTCGCCCGCCGCGAAGAGAGTGTTGGCGCTCTCGTTGGAGATCGCCTGGTCGCCACAGGCCAGCGACCACAGCGCCGCCGAGCCGATCGCCACGCCGAGGATCCGCCTGCCGCGACGCGTCGCCGGCCGGCCCAGACCGCGCGGCGCGGGCATGCGGCGCCGGCCGGTGATGAGCCACTCCAGTAGCACGGCGCCGACGGCGAACGCGATGAACGGCGCGGACCGCTCGTCGGGGACCGCGCCGGCATCGTCGAGCGGCTCGACCGCCTCCATGGTGCGGAGCTCGCGGGCGAGCTCGCCGATCACGGCGTCGTTTCCGACGAAGTGGAAGTAACGCCCGCCGCCCTTGGTCGCCAGCGACTGCATCGTGACCTCGACGAGGCGCGTGACGATCGGAACGCCGCCCGCGTCGCGCAGGTAGCCGTTGAACTTGCCGTTGTTCGGGTCGTACGTCGGGATCTGACCGCCGGCCGCCGTTCCGATGCCGACGGTGAACACGCGCGCGCCGCCGAGCGCATCGGCCTCGGGCACGTCGCTGTTCGTGATCTCCCCGTCCGAGATGACCACGATCGCGCGCTGCCGCAGCGGATCGAGGTCGGGCGGGAACGCGCCGAGCGACGACTCGAGCCCCGCACGCAGCGACGATCCCTGCTCGAGTCGCACGCCCTTGCCCGAGTTGTCGAGGACCTCTCCGAGGATGCGCGGATCGGTGGTCGGCGGATAGCGCACGGTCCCCTGCCCCGCGAAGAGCACCAGCGCGACGCGGCTGCCGATCATCTGGCGGCCGAGCTCCTCGGCGAAATGCCGCGCCGCGCGCAGGCGGTCGGGCTCGACGTCGCGCGCGGCCATGCTCTGCGAGACGTCGACCGCGAGGACGATGTCGACCCCAAGGCGGCGAGCGGCGCGCTGGCGCAGGTCAACATACGGGCCGGCGAGCGCGATGACGAGACTGGTGAGCGCGAGGACCACGAGCATTGCCTTGATCCACCAGCGAGCGCCGCTGCGCGACACGAGCGCCGCCGCACCGCCGAAGGAACGCAGCGCGCGCACGCGGGCGCGGTACGCGAGCGCGACGAGCGCGATCACGAGCGGGATCGCCGCGAGCAGATAGAGGAGCTCCGGCCGCACGAAGCCCGTCACCGGCACGGTCACGGCGTCCTCCTGAATACCGTGAGGGCGAGCAGGAACTGCAGCGCCAGCAGCGCGGCGCCCGCCGCGGCGAACGGGAGCGATGCGTCCTCGGTCGAGATGAACGCTCGCGTACCGACGCGCGCCTTCTCGAGCGTCTGGATCTCGCGGTACACATCGCGCAGCGCCGTCTCATCGGAGGCGCGGAAGTAAAGTCCGCCGGTCGACTCGCTCATGCGCTTCAGCAGCGCCTCGTCGACGTCCGCGCGCGAGCGCGCCGCGACCGCGCCGATCGTGTACAGGCGTACGCCGAGGAGCTTCGCCATCTGCGACGCGTCCGTCGGCTGCACCTCCCCGGCGTTGTTCTGACCATCGGTGAGAAGGACCGCCACCTTGCCGCGAGCCGTCGACTCGCGGAGCACGTTGAGACCCGTCGCGAGACCCATCCCGATCGCAGTGCCGTCGCGCAGCGGCCGACCGGCGGCGACCGGCTCCAGCAGCCGCTGCGCCGCCGCGTAGTCCAGCGTGAGCGGGCTGAGGATCATCGTCTCCGCGCTGAAGATCACGACGCCGACACGATCGTTCTTCAATCCACCGAGGAAGTCGTGGATCACGCGCTTCGAGACGTCGATCCGCGGCTGGCCACCGAGATCGGGCGTCGTCATCGACGAGGACGTGTCGAGGACGACGACGATGTCGATCCCCTCCGCGGGCACGTCGAACGCGGCCTGCACGACCGAGGGCGCGGCGAGCGCCACGATGAGGGCGGTCGCGGCGATGACGCGAAGAGGCAGCAGGAGCCAGCGCGAGCGCACCCGCCAGCTGCCGCGCGACCGCGGCACAAGACCCAGCGATGAGAAAAGGACGCCGCCGCCGTGGCCGCGCTCGCGGCGCAGCTCGAGCGCCGCGGCGATGACGACCACGGCAAGAAGCGCGAGCGCCCAGGGCGCGTCAAAGCGGATCTCCGTCCCGAGAACGCGCAGGCTCATTGCGGCCTCAGCGCGGCGATCTCGTACTCCTCGGCCGTTGCCGCACGTCGCACGACCTCCAGCGCCGCTCGCACCGCGTTCTGGGCGTGCGCCGGATACGGGATCGCATGGCGGAAGCGGACCTCGTCGCCTTCGCGCAGGATCTCGTAGATCGCGACGGCCTGAGTGCGGTCAACACCCGCACGCTCGAGCGCGGCGCGGAGCTCGCGGCTCGTCCGGCCGGGCTCGATGCCGAACCGCTGGACCGCGTAGCGGCGCAGGCTCGCCGTGAGCAGCTCGTAGTGCTCAGCGGTCCTGCCCTTCTCCGGAAGCCGCTGCTCGGCGAGCGCATCGAGCTCGCGCAGCGCGCGCTGTACCGGCGTGAGCCGCTCTTCCGCCGGCGCGTGCTCCCGTCGCCGCAGGAGGAGCCAGAAGATCAGCCCCGCGAGCGCCGTGAACGCGACGATGCCCAGGACCGCCAGCGCGATCCGGGACAGCTTCGCGGCGAGCGCTTCCGCGAGCTCGAGCTGCGGCTTCAGCGGCTTGACGTCGGACGTGTCCTCGCCGTCCCGAATCACGGTGGCGACCTGGAGCACCAGCGGCGCGGTGACCGCGACACCGGTGACGCCGTTGGGTCCGCTGTAGGGGATCTCGATCGGTGGCACGGTGCGGTCGCCGACGCTCCACGCGGTGACGCGGTAGCGGAACAGCCACCGCGAGACGCCACCCGGCCGCGAGGACCGGCCCGACGGGAGAACTTCGAGCACCTCGAGGTCGCCGACGGTCCGTGCGATGGTCGGGTCGCTCACCTGGTATCCCGCTTCGGCGTCCGCGTACACCGTGAGGAACGCCGGATCGCCGACGGTGATGGTCGTCCGGTCCAGGGTCGCGGCGGCGTTCACCGGATCCGCGGCGGCGGCCACACCCGAAAGCAGCGCGGCGCCGACGGCCAGCGCGACGAGAAGCCGCTTCAATTCCGTCGCGTCCGCGCGTTGAAGAGCGTCATCAGCGCCGGCACGAACGGTCGATCGGTGTAGAGGTCGACGCTGTCGATCTTCATCCGTGCGAGCGCCTGGCGGCGCTCCGTCCGACGGCGGCGCGCGCTGCTCGCGTACTCCTCACGCAGCCGCCGATCGCTCGTATTCACGTACGCCACGCTCCCGCTCTCGGCGTCCTCGAGCGCCACGACGCCGACGTCCGGCAGCTCGAGCTCGCGCGGGTCGTTGAGCACGAGCGCGATGACATCGTGCTTCCGGCCGAGCATGCGCACGGCGGGGTCGTCGACGAGCCCGACGTCGAGGAAGTCCGAGATGAGAAAGACGACGCTGCGCTTCTTCGTCACGTTCGTGAGGAACCGCGCCGCATCGGTCATCTCCGTGCGCACGCGGCGCGGCTGCGCGAAGAGCAGCTCGCGGATCACCTGCAGGAGATGGTCGCGGCCGCGACGCGAGGGCATCCATTCCTGCAGTCCTTCCGCGAAACGCAGGAGCCCGACGCGATCGTGGCTCCGCATCGCGGTCATCGCGAGCAGCGCCCCGACCTCCGCTGCGAGCTCGCGCTTGCTCTGAGTGACGGAACCGAACCACGAGGAGGCCGAGATGTCGACGGCCAGGAGGATGTTGAGCTCCCGATCTTCACGAAACTTCTTGATGTACGGCATGCCCATACGCGCCGTGACGTTCCAGTCGATGCTGCGGATGTCGTCGCCCGGCTCGTACTCGCGCACCTCCTCGAACTCGAGACCCGAGCCGCGGAACACGCTGCGGTACGTGCCGAGGAGCGCCTCGTCGGCGAGGATGCGCGCCTTGATCTCGACCTGCCGGATGCGGCGGAGCACGCTGGCCGGGAGTGCTTGATCGGCCGTGACGTTGCCGTGAGCGCGCGTCTTCGCGGCCACGATCAGGGGAGCGGGACCTTGTCCAGCACCTTCGCGATGACCGACTCGGGCGTGACCTCCTCGGCCTCGGCCTGATACGTGACGATGAGCCGGTGGCGCATCACGTCGGGCGCCACGGCCTTCACGTCGTCGGGGAGGACGTAGTCGCGCCCCTCGAGGAACGCGTTCGCGCGCGCCGCCAGCGAGATGAAGATCGACGCACGCGGGGAAACGCCATACGCGATCATCGGACGGAGCTCGTTCAGCGCGAACTGCTCGGGCTCCCGCGTCGCGAACACGATGCGCACGACGTAGTCCTTGAGCGAGTCCTCCATGTGGATCTGCTTCACGGCGGCGCGCGCGTCGAGCACCGCCTTGGGCGTGGCGACACGGCGCACCTGCGGGGGCTCGCCGACCGTCTGGCGATCCATGATGTCGCGTTCTTCCTGCTGCGACGGATAGCCGATGACGACCTTCATCATGAAGCGGTCCACCTGTGCCTCGGGCAAGCGGTACGTACCCTCGTGCTCGATGGGGTTCTGCGTGGCGAGCACCATGAAGAGCTCACCGAGCGGGTGCGTCGTCCCGCCGATGCTCACCTGCTTCTCCTGCATGGCCTCGAGGAGCGCGCTCTGCACCTTCGGCGGCGCGCGGTTGACCTCGTCCGCGAGAAGGATGTCGGTGAAGATCGGTCCGAGCCGTGGCCGGAAGGTCTGGTCGGCTGGGTTGTAGATCATCGTTCCGTTCAGGTCGGCCGGCAGCAGGTCCGGTGTGAACTGCACGCGCTTGAAGCTCGCCTCGATCGTGTCCGAGAGCGTCTTCACGGCGAGCGTCTTCGCCAGACCGGGCACGCCCTCGATGAGGAGGTGGCCGTTGCAGAGAAGTCCTAGCAGCAGCCGGTTCACGAGGTAGTCCTGCCCGACGATGACCTTGCGGATCTCGTGCAGGACCGGCGCGATGAAGTCGCCGCGCCGCAGTACCGCCTCGTTACTGGTGGGCGGCCGGTACGTCTTCATCGCTTCACAGCGTACCGGCTCGGCATCCGGTCGGTTCGTTCACCGTCGAAACGAGTGCGCTTAGCTCTTCAGCTCCTCGAGCACTTCCTTTGCGTGGCCGTCCGGCTTCACTCCATACCACGCCCGCTTGACCTTTCCACCCTCGTCGACCAGGAACGTGGATCGGATCACTCCCTCGCCACGACCCGGGCGGTCGCCCCACGCGCCGTACGCGTCGTGGATCCGGCGATCGGGGTCGCTGAGGAGCGGGAACTTGAGGGCGAACTTCTCCTGGAACCTGCGGTGCGAGGCGGCGTCGTCGCGCGAAACGCCGAGCACGGGTATGCCGAGCGACTGGAACGCGGTCAGGTTGTCGTTGAACTGGCAGGCCTCGACGGTGCAGCCCGGTGTGTCGTCCTTCGGATAGAAGTAGACGACGTACTTCTTGCCCTTCAGGGCGTCCGTGGAAACAAGCTTCCCGTTCTCGTCGGTCAGGGCGAACGCGGGCGCGGCGTCGCCGGAGCGCAGCTCCATGGATCGTTACTCCCCTCGTCGTGGGCTGTCGTGTGAGTCTAGGAGTGGAGCGCGCGCGGTGCGCGGATCGTCCTAGTCTTCCGACATGCGACTGCGCTTGTTCCGACCGCGCCACGACAGTGCGGCAATGCGGCTTGTATTTAGCGGGAAGGGTCCGGCGGTCCCGCCGCCGCCCCCGCAGCCTCGCGAGCTCATCGACGTACTCGGCGTCGGGACGACACAGACGGTCGGCGGCGTCGCCCTCACGCTGCTCTCGATCGAGCGCTACCAAGAAGGGCTCATCGCGCTCTTCCGGATGTTCCGCGCGCGTGGCTTGCTCGAGCGCGAGTTTCCCTCGCCGCACCTCGAGCTCGCGGTCATGCCCGTAGCGAGCGTGCCGTACCGAATTTGGATGACGAGTGGTGGTGGAGGCGGCGGCATGCGAGAGATCGAGTACCGGCATTCCTACGCGATCGTGCCCGCGCCACCCGACGACGCGAACGAGCTCGTCATTGAGGCGACGAAGATCACATGGGAGCGGTACCGCGGTACGGGAAGCTACCCCTACGAGGTGGTCAAGGTCGACGTGGGGCCGTGGCGTTTCCGCGTCGCCGGATAGGTCCCGCGTCTATTCGGTCGGAAGCTCCGCGCGGCGGCCGATGATCGGCAGCGACTCACCGACGGCGAGAAGGAAAGGCA
>DATEDV010000091.1:0-2480 GCA_035281485.1 Candidatus Limnocylindria bacterium
CCCAGCGCGACCGCCCCCCCGTTCACGTTGAACCTCTCCGCCGGGATGTCGAGCTCGCGGCGAACGCACTCGATCCCACTGAATGCCTCGTTCACCTCGAAGAGGTCGACGTCGCCCACACTCCAGCCAGCTTTCTCCAGGCAGCGCGCGATCGCGCCGCGCGGCGCGACGAGGAACATCTCGGGCTCGTGCGCGTACTGCGCCTGCGCGACGACGCGAGCGAGCGGCGACAAACCGAGCGCGCTCGCGCGCTCGGCGTGCGCCACCACGACCGCGGCCGCACCGTCATTGAGCTTCGACGCGTTCCCGGCGGTGACCGTGCCGTCCCGCTTGAAGACCGGCGCGAGCTTCGCGAGCGAGTCGAGCGTCGTCTCCCGCGGTGTCTCGTCCCGGCTCACGACCGTGATAGCGCCTTTGCGTCCCGGCACGTCGACCGGCGCGATCTCGTCGTCGAAAGCGCCCTCGCGCTGTGCGCGAAGAGCCTTGTCATACGAGGCGAGCGCGAAGCGGTCCTGCTCTTCGCGCGAGAGACCGCAGCGATCCGCGGCGAGCTCGCCGCCGAGCCCCATGTGGCCATGCCCATATGCGTCCTGCAGGCCGTCGACGATGTTCGCGTCCTCCATGCGGTGCTCGCCCAGGGGCAGACCGGTACGCGCGCCGCGCAGGAGGTAGGGCGCGTTGGACATTGACTCCATACCACCCGCGACGATGAGGCGCGCCTCGCCCGCCGCGATCTGCGAGGTCGCGAGCATCACCGACTTGAGGCCCGAGCCGCAGACCTTGTTCACCGTCGTGCAGGGCACGCTGTTGGGGATGCCGGCGCCCAGGGCCGCCTGGCGCGCCGGGGCCTGACCGACGCCGGCCTGGATCACGTTACCCATGAACACCTCGTCGACCTGGTCGGGGCGCACGCCGGCGCGCTCGAGCGCGCACTTGATCGCGACCGCACCGAGCTTCGTCGCCGCGAGCGGCGCGAGACCGCCGAGGAACGCGCCGATCGGCGTGCGCGCGGCGCCGACGATGACGACCCCGCCGCTCATTCCTTGGTCTCCAGGAGGCGCTGCGTCACATGCTCGCGATAGGAGCGGATCTCGTCACGCAGCGCGGCGAGCTCGACCACGCGCTCGTTGATCGTCGCGAGGTGCGCATCGAGCAGCTCGATGAGCCGCGGCAGGACGCTCCGATTCGAACGGTGATGGCGGTACATGCGCTCGAGCTCCAGCATCTCCTGAAGCGTGAGGCCGAGCGTCTTGAGCTTGCCGATGTAGCGCAGCCGGCGGACGTCGTCGTCCGTGTAGACGCGCACTCCGCCGTCCAGTCGTTTGACGGATTCAAGAAGACCGAGCTCCTCGTAGTACCGGATCGTGCGCTCGGTGAGCCCGACCTTCGCCGCGAGCTCGCCGATGCGGTACTGCCCGACCGTCGTGGCCACGACGCCTCCCCGATGCGGCTCTGCCAGTTCACGTGAACTGGCAGCCGGAGTGTACCGCCGCGCGAGACCGCCGACTCAGCCCGCCAGGCGCCGGATGGCGAAGGCGAGTGCGTCGGCCGCGAGTGCGGCGTCGACGGTCGCCGCGGACTCGCGCGGCGTGTGACTGCCGCCCGTCGAGCGGATGAACAGCATCCCGGTGGGGATGCCGGCCAGCGAAGGGTTCTGCGCGTCGTGTCCGGCGCCGCTCGTGAGGACCGGCGCCTCGACGCCGACGCTCGCCGCCGCCCGCGAGAAGAGGTCACGCATCGTCGCGTCCATGGGCGTCGGCGGCACGGCGTTGAAGATGTCGATCGACGTGTCCAAGCCGCGCGCCTCCGATACGCGTTTCGCCGCGGCCCGCAGCTCCTCGACGACCGCGTCGATGCGCCCCTGATCCGGAGCGCGCACGTCGATCGAGAACACGCACTCGCCGGGCACGACGTTCTTCGCGCCGGGGCGCACGGCGATCTCGCCCACCGTGCCGACGGCCGCCTCGCGTGCGCGTGCGGCGGTCTCCAGCGCGAGTGCCATCTCCGCCGCGCCGAGGAGCGCGTCGGCGCGCGCGGTCATCACGGTCGCGCCGGCGTGATCGGCGCGCCCTTTCACGGTGACTCGCCCATGGACGATGCCGACGATGTCGCTCACCACGCCGAGCGCCCGATTCGCCTCGGCGAGCCGCGGCCCCTGCTCGATATGAACCTCGAGATACGCCGCGATCTCGCGCGCGTCGCGCGCGGCGAGGGACGGGTCGCCCTGCTCGCCCAGAGCGCGGAGGGCCTCAGCGATCGTCGTGCCGGAGCGGTCCGTTCGCTCCGCGACGCGCGCCGGAAGGCGCCCGAAGGCGGCGGCGGAGCCGAACAATCCGACACCGAAGCGCGCGCCTTCTTCGTCGGCCCACGCGACGATCTCGACCGGCCGCTGGAAACGCGTGCCCACGTCGAGCAGCGACTCGATCGCCTCGACCGCGCACATCACACCGAGCGCGCCGTCGAACCGACCGCCCTCGGGG
>DATEDV010000092.1:0-10664 GCA_035281485.1 Candidatus Limnocylindria bacterium
TGCGCGCCCGCGGCAAGCGGCGGGGCGTCGCGTCCCTCTGTCTCGGGGGCGGGGAGGCGGTCGCGCTCGCCGTGGAGGCGGTTTGAGCGACGAGCACGCGCCGAGCGTCGGTCCGGTGATGGCATTCACCTCGAAGCGAGCCGAGGTCGTCCGCTTCTACACGGAGATCGCCGGGCTCAAGGCCGACGCGGAGCCGGGGGCGACATGGCTGGCGGCCGGCAACGCGCAGGTGGTGGTGCACGATCCGGACGACCGCCAGACCGACCCCGACATCCGCGGACAGCGCGGGTTCGTGCTGTGGTTCGGCATCGACGACGTCGCCACCGCGTACGCCCGCGCGAAGGCCGCGGGCTGTGCGGTCGGCGAGTTCCACGGGGATTACTTCTTCGCGCGCGATCCCGACGGTCGGTTCGTCGGCTTTCACGCGAATGACGAACACGGGCATGGGCATGACCACGACCACTGAGACGGGGACCGGTTTCGACCTGACGCTCACGCAGGAGCAGGAGCTCGCGCAGCGCACGGCCCGCGATTTCGCACGGGACAAGATCCTTCCACGCGCACAGGAGATCGACGAGCGGGGGGAGGTGCCGCGCGAGATCGTCGCGGAGATGGCGTCGCTCGGCTTCCTCGGCATCTACGTGCCCGAGGAGTGGGGCGGTGCCGGCCTCGACGCGCTCAGCTACGCGCTGGTCAGCGAGGAGATCAACCGCGCCTGTGCATCCACGGGCGTCGTGATGTCCTCGCACGTCTCTCTCGCCGTCGATCCGCTCCTGCGTCACGGGACCGACGACCAGAAGGAGCGTTTCCTGCGTCCGCTCGCGGAGGGACGGAAGCTCGGATGCTTCGCGCTGTCCGAGCCGGCGTCCGGCAGCGATGCCGCCGCGATGCGCACCTCCGCGCGGCGCGACGGCGACGCGTGGGTGCTGAACGGCACGAAGAACTTCATCACCAACGGCGCGAGTGCCGACCTCGCGATCGTGTTCGCGCAGAGCGACCCGGCCGCGCGCCACCGCGGCATCGTGGCGTTCGTCGTTGAGAAGGGCACGCCGGGCTTCAGCGTCGGCAAGATCGAGCACAAGCTCGGCATCCGCGGCTCCGACACCGCGCAGCTGGTCTTCCAGGACTGCCGACTGCCGGCGGCGAACGTCATCGGCGAGGTGGGTGAGGGTTTCAGGATCGCGCTCTCCACCCTCGACGGCGGACGGATCAGCATCGCCGCGCAGGCCGTCGGCATCGCCCGCGCGTGCCTGGAAGACTCGCTCGCGTACGCGAAGGAGCGCGAGGCCTTCGGCAAGAAGATCGTCGAGTTCCAGGCCATCCAGTGGAAGCTCGCGGACATGGCGACGGAGATCGACGCCGCTCGTCTGCTCACGTGGAAGGCCGCGGCGCTCAAGGACCGCGGTGAAGACCACACACTCGCCGCCGCTCAGGCCAAGCTCTTCGCCAGCGACGTCGCGGTGCGCGCGGCGCGCGAATGCGTGCAGATCTTCGGCGGGTACGGGTACCTCACGGACTTTCCCGCGGAGCGTCACTATCGCGACGCGAAGATCACCGAGATCTATGAGGGTACGAGCGAGATCATGAACCTCGTCATCGCGGAAGAGATCCTGAAGGAATGACAGCGCCCACCGAAGGGTTCGTCCTCCTGCTCCTCGCGCTGGTCGTCCTCGGCTTCGGCGGTTTCTTCTGGCGGGCCTGGCTGCTCTACCGGCTGCTGCGTCTCGGTCGCGCCGAGGACCGCACCGACCGGCCGGCGCGCCGCCTGCGCGACGAGCTCGTGATCTACCTCGGGCAGGCCAAGCTGGTGAAGCGTCCGTACTACGTCCGTGGCATCGGTCACGCCCTCATCTTCTGGGGCTTCCTCGTCATCACGTATGGCAGCGCGGACCTGCTGGTCGCCGGATTGTTGGGGCGCCATCTGCCGCTCACCGAGACCGGGTTGTACGCGTGGACGCTCGACATCTTCGCCGTCGCCGTGCTCGTGTCCGTGGTCGTCGCGGTCGTTCGCCGCGCCTTCCTGCGGCCGGCCCGGATGCACATCATGCCCGAGGGGTACGTGATCCTCGGGCTCATCTCGTTCCTCATGCTCACGCTGCTCATCTTCGAGAGCGCGGGCATCGCCGCGGGCCGGCTCGAGACGGGCGTGACGCCGCCGCCGCTCGCCGGACTCGTCAACGTGTTCTCGCGCGAGAACGCCGGCGCCGTGTACGCGGGCGCGTGGTGGGCGCACGTCGCCGCGATCCTCGCCTTCGCGGTGTACCTGCCCCGTACCAAGCACCTGCACATCGTCACGACGCTCCCGAACGTGTACTTCCGCTCGTCGCGCCCGCGCGGCGCGCTGCAGCTCATCGAGGACATCGAGAACAAGGAGACGTTCGGCGCCGCGAACATCCGCGACTTCTCGTGGAAGCAGCTGCTCGACGGCTACACATGCACCGAGTGCGGGCGCTGCTCCGACAACTGTCCCGCGCTCGCGACGGGCAAGCCGCTGGATCCACAGAAGATCGTCCTGGACATCCGCGACCAGCTGCTGCGCGAGGGTCCGAAGCTCCTCGGCGACGCGAAGGCCGAGACGACGCCGCCTGCGCACTGGGTCGAGACCAAACCGGAGGAGCTGTGGGCCTGCACGACGTGCGCGGCCTGCGTCGAGGCCTGCCCGGTCACGATCGAGCACATCGACAAGATCGTCGACATGCGGCGCTCGCTCACGCTCATGGAAGGCGCCGCGCCCGCCGAGGCGCAGCGCGCGATGACCAACATCGAGCGGGCCGGGAACCCATGGGGGGAAGCACGCGAATCGCGCGCCGACTGGGCGCAGGGCCTCGAAGTCCCGACGCTCGAGGAGAAGCCGGACGCCGAGTACGTGTACTTCGTCGGCTGCGCGGCGTCGTACGACCGTCGCAATCAACGCGTCGCGCGGGCGCTCGCCACGATCCTGCGGTCCGCGGGTGTCTCCTTCGCCATCCTCGGCGCCGCCGAGACCTGCAATGGCGACCCGGCGCGACGCCTCGGCAACGAGTACCTGTACCAGCTGCAGGCGCAGCAGAACATCGAGTCGCTGAACGCGGCGAAGACGCGGAAGGTGATCGCGTCCTGCCCGCACTGCTTCAATACCATCGCGAACGAGTACCCGCAGCTCGGTGGGAACTACGAGGTCGTCCACGCGCTGCCGCTGGTGAAGAAGCTGCTGGACGAGAAGCGCATCACGCTGGGTGACGGCGAGGCGGCCGAGGTCATCGCGTACCACGACCCGTGCTACCTCGGCCGGCACAACGGGATCTACGACGCGCCGCGCGACGTCCTGGGCGCCGTGCCGGGCGTGACGATCGCGGAGATCGCGCCGCACCATCGCGAGCGCGGGTTCTGCTGCGGCGCCGGTGGTGGTCGCATGTGGATGGAGGAGAAGATGGGCCAGCGCGTGAACCATCGCCGGATCGACCAGCTTCTCGCGACCAAGTCGGGAGCGACGAAGGTGGCGAGCGGTTGCCCGTACTGCCTGATCATGCTCGAGGAAGGCGTCGGGGCCAAAGGCGTGCAAGAGTCGATCAAGCCGGTCGACGTGCTCGAGCTCGTCGCGGCGCGTTTGGAGACGAACTGATGGATCTCACGGACGGCGGGACGATCGCCTGGATCGTCGGTGCGCTGCTGGCGATCGTCGTCGCGGTGTTCGCGATCTGGGTGGGTCTGCGCTACGCGAACGACGAGGAGATCGTTTAGGTGGTGGCGCGTCCCCGATGAAGTTCCTCGTCTGTCTGAAGCAGGTGCCGGACTCGACGGTGCGCGTGAAGGTCGCGTCCGATGGGAAGTCGGTCGCGACGGAGGGCATCACCTGGTCGATCTCGCCGTACGACGAGTACGCCATCGAGCTCGCCCTCGAGCACAAGGACGGCGATCCGTCGACCACCGTCAGCGTCGTGACCGTCGGGCCGGCGCGAGCGCGTGACGCGCTGCGCCAGGCGCTCGCGATGGGCTGCGACGACGCGACGCTCGTCACGGCGGACGAGAAGATCTCGGGCCTGGATGTCGCGAAGGCGATCGCCGCCGTCGCGAACGAGACGAAACCCGATGTCCTGCTCTGCGGCAAGCAGGCCTCCGACGACGATCAGGGTCTCGTCGGCCCCGCCGTGGCCGAGGCGCTCGGCTGGCCGCATGTCGGGATGCTGACGAAGATCACGGTCGGCGCTGACGGTGTCGAGCTCTGGCGTGAGATCGAGGGTGGTCACGAGATCTGGAGCGCGCCGCTGCCGGTCGTCGGGCTGGTGCACAAGAGCGCGAAGGAGCCGCGCTATCCGAGCCTCCCGGGGATCATGAAGGCCAAGAAGAAGGAGATCCCGGAGAAAGATCTCGCGGCGCTGGGAGTGACCGCAGGCGCGCCTCGGGCCGAGGTCGTGGCGATGGAGCCGCCGCCCCAGCGGGGCGGCGGGAAGATCCTGAAGGCCGATGGCGACGTGAAGTCCCTCGCGAGCGAGCTCGCGCGACTTCTGCATGAAGAGGCGAAGGTCCTATGAAGCTGCTCATCGTGGCGGAGCGCCGGGACGGCGAGCTGCGGCGGGTCAGCGCCGAGATCGCCGCGAAAGCCGCCTCATTCGGCGACGCGGAGGTCGTCGAGGTCACCGGGACCGATCGCTATCACCCGCTCGCTCACGCGACCGCCGTCGCGGAGCGCGCCAAGGCCAGCGGCGCCGACGTGGTGCTGACCGGAGCGAGCCTCAACGGGCGCGATCTCGCGGCGCGGGTCGCGGCCAAGCTCGGCTGGGCGTTCGCGCAGGACTGCACCGACGCGGCGCCCAAGGACGGCGCGCTCGAGGTGAAGCGTCCGATGTACGCGGGGAAGGTCCGCGCGACCGTGCGTGTTCCGCTGCCGGCCGTCGTCACGATCCGACCCGGCGCCTGGACCCTGCCGACGGGGGCGGCGGACATCAAGCCGACGACGATCGCGGCCGAGGCTGGCGCCGAGAAGCTCGCCTTCGCGCGCTTCGAGCCGACCGCGACGTCCGGCAAACGCGTCTCGCTCAGCGAGGCGCGCGTGATCGTGTCAGGCGGACGCGGCCTCAAGGGTCCGGAGAACTGGAAGCTCGTGGAGGACCTCGCCGATGCGCTCGGCGCCGCCACCGGCGCCTCGCGCGCGGTGACCGACGCGGGCTGGCGACCGAACGAGGAGCAGGTCGGGCAGACGGGCAAGACGGTGACGCCCGACCTCTACATCGCGCTCGGGATCTCCGGAGCCATCCAGCACCTCGCCGGCATGACGTCCAGCAAGGTCATCGTCGCGGTGAACAAGGACCCGGACGCGGACATCTTCAAGATCGCCGACTACGGCGTCGTGGGAGATCTCTTCGAGTTCCTGCCGGCGTTCACCGAGGCCGTGAAGAAGCAGAGAGCCGGCGCCTGATGCGGCCCGAGGCGGGGCAGACCGAGCGCGAGCTCGCCGGCGCCGTGCGCGACTGGGCGGCCGGGCTTTCCCCGCGCATCGCGGAAGCCGAACGGCAGGGCTGGCTTCCCGCCGATGTCATCCGCGATCTGGGCGAGCTCGGTGTCCTTGGAATGAACGTGCCCGAGTCGGACGGCGGTCTCGGCGCGTCG
Source organism: Candidatus Limnocylindria bacterium (assembly GCA_035281485.1). Lineage (GTDB taxonomy): Bacteria > Chloroflexota > Limnocylindria > P2-11E > P2-11E > CF-39. The sequence goes on from DATEDV010000092.1 coordinate 5,587, forward strand.
ACCGTCGTCTTCGCGCTGGTGCTCGAGGAGCTCGCGGCCGCGTGGCCCTCGCTCGCCGTCGGCGTGTCGGTCAATAGCGGCATCGTCGCCGGCTCGATCGTGCGATACGGCACCGCCGAGCAACGCGCGCGCTGGCTGCCCCTGCTGATGGACGGCACCGGCCTCGGCGCCTTCGCGCTCACCGAGGCCTGGAGCGGCAGCGACGCCGCCGCGCTGCGCGCGACCGCGCGCCGTGATGGCGACGAGTGGGTCCTCGACGGCCGGAAGCAGTTCATCACCAATGCGCGCTATGCGCCCCTCGTCATCACGTTCGCGCGCGTGGGCGACGCCGAGCCGGCTCGACCCCACGCGGGCATAACGGCCTTCATCGTCGCGGCCGACGCGGCGGGCGTGAGCTTCGGCCCCTCCGAGCAGAAGATGGGACTCCTGGCCTCGGATACGAGCGCGCTGGTCCTCGACGGCGTCCGTGTTCGTCCCGACGCGGTCCTTGGCGAGGTCGGTCGAGGCTTCGGCATCGCGCTCGCGGGCCTGGACGGCGGACGCATCGGTATCGCCGCGCAGTCCATCGGCATCTCGCGTGCTGCGATCGAGCGCGCCGCCGGTTACGCGCGCGAGAGACGACAGTTCGGCCGGCCGATCGCGGAATTCGATGCGATCCGCTTCGCGCTGGCGCGCGCCCGCACCGAGCTCGACGCGGCGCGCATGCTCGCGCTGCGCGCGGCGTGGCTGCGCGACGAACGCTGCCCCTTCACGCGTGAGGCGTCGATGGCGAAGCTGTTCGCCAGCGAGGCGGCACAGCGCGTGACGTACCAGGCGCTGCAGGTGTTCGGCGGCTACGGCTACATGCGCGAGTACGAGATCGAGCGCTACGCGCGCGACGCCCGCGCGACGACGATCTACGAGGGGACGAGCGAGGTGCAGCGGATGGTCATCGCTCGCGCGCTGGTGGCCGCGTGACGCTGCAGAAGAGCAAGAGCCCCAAGCAGCGGTGGGTCGACGAGCTCTACGGGCCGGCCCTGAAGAAGCGTCCCGAGCGCAGGGAGCGTTTCACGACGTACTCCGAGGTGCCGATCGAGCCGCTGTACACCGCCGACGACCTCGAGGGTTTCGACCCCGCCGCAGAGCTCGGCGCGCCCGGCGAGTTCCCCTACACGCGCGGCATCCATCCGACGATGTACCGCTCGCGCCTCTGGACGATGCGCCAGTTCGCCGGCTTTGGGAGCGCGGCGGACACCAACGAACGGTTTCGCTATCTGCTGGCGCACGGCGTCACCGGGCTCTCCACCGCTTTCGACATGCCCACGCTGATGGGCCGCGACTCGGACGATCCGCTCTCGCGGGGCGAGGTGGGACGCGAGGGCGTCGCCGTCGACACGATCCGGGACATGGAGATCCTGTTCGACCAGATCCCCGTGGATCAGGTGACGACGTCCATGACGATCAACGGACCGGCGTCGATCGTCTGGGCGATGTACCTCGCGGCCGCCGAGAAGCGCGGTTACCCGCTGACCTCGCTGGGCGGCACGATCCAGAACGATTGCCTGAAGGAGTACATCGCGCAGCGCGAATGGATCGTGCCCGAGCGACCCGCGATGGATCTGGTCATCGACACGTTCCGCTTCGGCTCGCGTGAGGTCCCGAAGTGGAACACGATCTCCGTGTCGGGCTACCACATCCGCGAGGCCGGCTCGACGGCGATACAGGAGCTGGCGTTCACGCTCATCGACGGCCTCGAGTACGTGAAGTGGGGCGTCGCGGCGGGGCTCGATGTGAACGACTTCGTTCCTCGCATGTCGTTCTTCTTCGACGTGCACAACGACTTCTTCGAGGAGATCGCGAAGTTCCGCGCCGCGCGTCGGATCTGGGCGCGGGAGATGGAGCGGCGCTACCACCCGTCCAACGTCCGGGCGCTCCAGCTGCGCACGCACGCGCAGACCGCCGGCGTCTCGCTCACCGCACAGCAGCCGTACAACAACGTCGTGCGCGTGGCGCTCCAGGCCCTTGCCGCGGTGCTCGGCGGGACGCAGTCGCTCCACACCAACTCGTTGGACGAGACCTACGCCCTGCCGACGAAGGAGGCCGTCACGCTCGCGCTGCGGACGCAGCAGGTCATCGCGCACGAGTCGGGAGTCGCCGACACCGTCGATCCTCTGGCGGGCTCGTATTACCTCGAACACCTCACCAACGTGATGGAGCAGGGCTTCGACCGCTACCTCGCGGAGATCGAGAGGATGGGCGGCATGGTCGAGGCGGTCGAGCGCGGATATCCGCAGCGGGAGATCACCGAGGCGTCCTTCCGCTTCCAGGAAGAGATCGAGAAGGGCGAGCGGACGATCGTCGGCATCAACAAATACGCCACCGAAGCGGAGCCGGAGATCCCGCTCCTGCAGATCGATCCCGAGGTCGAGCGCAAGCAGATCGATCGCCTGCGTGACGTACGCGCGACACGCGACGCTGGGCGGTGGCGCGAGTCGCTCGAGCGTCTCCGCCATGCGGCGAAGGCGCGCGACGAGCTCATGCCGGAGTTCATGGAATGCGCGCGGGCGAACGCGAGCGTGGGGGAGCAGGTAGAGGTCTTGAAAAGTGTATTTGGCGTGTATCACGATCCCGGGTACTTCTAAGGCAGCAAGTCGCGCACGAGGTACTACTGAAGATGAAGATCATCCGCGCATATCGCACCGAGTTAGATCCGACTCGCGCCCAAATCGAATCGATGTTGCGGCACGCTGGCGTGGCGCGCTGGGCTTACAACTGGGGACTTGCGCGACGGCAAAGCGCCTACTGGGAGTCCGGCGCGACTCTCGATGCGATGAAACTCCATAAGGAACTAAACAGGCTGAAGAGGACGGAGTTTCCGTGGCTGTACGCCGTCTCGAAGTGTGCACCGCAGGAGGCTCTTCGTGACCTCGACCGAGCCTTCAAGAACTTCTGGCGATCACGTCGTAGTGGCAAGCGCTGTGGCTTTCCTCGCTTCAAGTCGCGGAAACGCGCAACGCGCGGGTTCCGACTGACTGGGAAGATCCACACGAACCATTCGAGCATTCAACTACCCCGGCTGGGCAAGGTTCGGTTGAAGGAGCGCGGTTACCTGCCCACCGTCGAGGCGCACATCATCTCTGCGACCGTGTCTCAACGAGCCGGACGATGGTTCGTGTCTATCCGTGTCAGTGAGGACATCACCCCTCCATCCAACACCGGACCCATAGTCGGGCTCGATGTGGGCGTGTCGAACTGGTTCGTCACGTCCGATGGCGTGACGTATCGCGCGTCGTCAGAGTTCGCGCGCCTCGAAAGACGCGTGGCTCGCGTGAATCGTCAGCTTTCGCGGGCACGCGCAGGGAGCGAGAACTACAAGAAACTGAGCCGCCGGCTCGCGCGACTTCATTTGCGAATTGCGAACATACGGAGCGACGCTCTCCACAAGATCACCACGACGCTGGCGAGAACCAAGTCAGTCGTCGTGATTGAAGACTTGAACGTCGCTGCGATGCGCAAGAACCGTCGTCTAGCCAGGGCACTGTCCGCCCGGTCGTTCGGGATGATTCGTCAGATGCTGGAGTACAAGGCGAGTTGGTACGGCAGCAAGGTGGTGGTAGCGCCGCGCGTGTATCCATCGAGCAAGATGTGTAGTTGTCGCGGATGCGGCCACGTACTCCGGGATCTGCCGCTGTCGCAACGAACGTTTACCTGCACGAATTGCGGCTGCTCACGCGATCGTGACTACAACGCCGCTCTAAACCTCCGTAACGTGGCCGTGAGTTCCACGGACACGCAAAACGCCTGTGGAGGCGACGTAAGACCATCTGCAAGATGGCAGTTGCCGTCGAATCGGGTATCGGAGGACGCGCTCAGCGCGTTCGCCGAAGAACGGTCTTCGGTGTCTATCACCCTATCTCGCGATAGCGCCGCTGGACTGTCGAGCCGGTCCTGAGATGAAGGTCCTCGTGCGGTCGGCCGAGCTCCTCGCCAAGGTCGAGCACGGCTACGTCGCCTCGCGCTCGGTCGTCGAGGCGCTGCCCGTGGAGCGCTGGGACGAGACGCTGCCCGCCGGCTGGACGCTGAAGGAGATGGTCGGACATCTCGCGTACTGGGAGGGCACCGTCGCGCCGTTCATCGAGTCGGTGCGCGGCGGGGCGCGCACGAGCGGCAACGCCGGCAGCGTGGACGAGCAGAACGCGAAGGCCGCCGCGGCCGCGAAGGCGTCGTCCCGCGAGGACGTGCTCGCGCGATGGCAGGTGGCGCACGAGCGCCTCACCGCGGTCGTCCGGTCGCTCAACGATGACGAGCTCGCCGACGACGGCATCATCGAGAAGCTCGCCGGTGACACCTACGACCACTACCCGGACCACTACGCCGACCTTGGCGCAGCGATCAAGACCGGGAAGGAGCTGGCGCAGATCGCCGCAAGCTCCGAGGTGCCGTTCCGACTGGCCCTGATGTCTCTCGGCCTCTCGGGGCTCGAGGCGAAGACGTCCGCCGGCTGGACGTTCAAGGATCTCGTGGCGCACGTCGCCTGGTGGGCAGACCTCACCACCCGGCGTCTCGAGCACTTCCGGCGGACCGGAGAGCCGATGGGCTCGGGCGGCGACGCCGATGAGCTCAACGCCGCCGTCGTCGAGCACACGAAGGGGCGCGACGCACGCGAGGTCCTGAGAGAGCTCGACGCCGCCACCGACAAGCTGTTCCTCGAGATCGAGAAGCTCGACGACACCCAGCTGCACGCGAACGACGATTGGCCCATCGCGCTCGTCGCCGGCAACACCTATGGCCACTTTGCCGAGCACCACGTCGAGCTCTTCGACGCGGTCCCGTGGCGTCCGCCCGAGCTGCTCGAGAAGATGCGCGAGGGGTGGCGGATGTTCCGCCGGCCGCTCGCGCGGCTCGGTCTCATGCCGCTCTCGCAGACCAACCGGGCGGGCTGGACGCAGAAGGCCATGCTCTCGCACCTGGCGTACTGGATGGAGCTGCTGCCCGACGAGCTCCCGGCGCGTCTCGAGGGCCGGCGGAGGGGCGGAACGGACTTCGAGAAGGAGAACGCGCGCGAGGCCGAGGCGTCGGCGGCTCGCTCGGCTCACGAC
>DATEDV010000093.1:0-3920 GCA_035281485.1 Candidatus Limnocylindria bacterium
CTCTCTCGACCTCGTTCGAGCGCGAATCGTCGACCGCCCCCGTACTGGCCGGCGAGATCTCGCGCGCGACGCGCGAGGCGGCGGCGGTCACCGCGAAGACCGCGATGGCGAGCGCCGAAGACGATCCCGCTCTGCGTGGTGTTCCGAGCGCGCGCATCCACGAGGACGTCGCTTCGCTGTCGCTCGACGGACGGCACCTCGCGACGCTCGTCGGTCAGCGCGGGGGGCTCGTGGAGGTCTGGAGCGACGTGAGCGTCGCGCCGCTGGTCCTCTCCGGCGCCGCCACCGGCGCGCTCGACGTGGCGCGCCGTCGCGCGTCGGTCGTATCCGGCGCCTACGCCCTTGGACGGCTCCTCACCGAATCGGGCGTCCTCGATGCAGGCGTCTTGCGCCTGGGGGCGGACGTGACATCGCTCGCGATCCTGCGCGGCGGACGTGTCGTCGCGACGCGCGCCTTCGGCCTCGGTCGCATCGCGATCGCGTCGCGCCCGGATCGTCTCGACGCCGATGCGCGGGTGTGGGCTGACTGCGTCGTCGCGTCGCTGCACACGCTCGATGGCCTACCGCCGGCACGGTGGCTCTTCGTCGGCGTGCCGGAATCGCTCCTCGCGCTGCCGCGCGCGCTCGGCGCGGCCGTCGGCGAAGTGCGCGGTGGGGCGGTCGATGTCTCGCCGCTCTCGCCGGGTATCGCGAGCCGCGCCTACGGCGACGTCCAGCTCCGCGCGGACGATCTCGTCGCGGTCGGCGCCGCCGCGATCGCGTCGGGGATCTTCGCGTCATGACGGTGCCCGTCGCCGGACGGACGATGATCGAGCTCGGCGCGCGCGCCAGCGTGCTCGAGGTCGTCGAGCGCATCGCCGCCGCACCCGCGGCCGACGAGATCGTCCTCTCGATCTCGGCTGGCGCGCCGGCCGCGCGCAACGCGGTGTTCCTCGAGGTCGCGCGCCGCGCCGCGGGCACGCGGCGGCTCGCGATCGTCTCCGCCGACGCGCGGGCACGGTCGCTCGCGTCGTCGGTGCATCTGCCGGCGTTCGCCAGCACCGCGGCGCTCGAGCGTCAGGAGCTCGACGCGACCGAGCAGCTCACCACGGCTCGCCGAGCCGCCCTCGCGCGGCCGGTGAAGGTGAAGCGCGTGACCGGGCCGTCGCCCATCACCGCGTTCGGGATCCTCGGCAGCCTGCTCGCGGCGGCACTGGTGCTCATGGTCGTGATCGGGCCGACCGCGACGGTCGTCGTCGCGCCGGTGCCGACCGCGCTCGGTCCGATCGAGTTCGACCTTCGGGCCGGACCTGACGGCGAGATCTCGAGCGCGCTGACGCTCGTGGCGAACGACCTCACGCAGAAGTACGGCGCGAAGGCCACCGGCGAGCGGCTCGAGCCGATCAAGGCAAAGGGAGTCGCCCGCTTCTCGAACCGCGACACGCAGGAGGTACGCGTCCTGAAGGGCACCATCGTCCGCACGCGCGACAACGTGCGCTTCCAGACCATGGACGAGAAGGTCATCCCGCGCAGCACGATCGAGATCTTTCCGATCCCGGGCGTCAAGATCGGCACCGTGGACATCCCGATCGAGGCGCTGGATGCGGGCACCGGCGGCAACGTCGCGGCGAACACGATCACGGTCACCGAGCGAAGCGATTTTGGCGTCACCAACCCGCAGGCGACCGGCGGCGGCGAGATCAAGAAGTTCGCGGTCATCACCGGGTCCGACTACGGACTCGCCGCGGGTCGCGCCGACGAGGAGCTTCGCAAGCGCGCACAGCAGCAGGTCGAGGAGTGGCGCAAGACGACGGAGAAGGGCTGGCTCGTGTATGGCCCGGTCACCAAAGTCACGGCCGTGACGTCGTCGGACGGACTGATCGGCAGCGAGCCGCCGAACGGCACATTCGAGCTGACGGTGACGGGCACGGCGACGGCGTACCGCGTGCCCGAGAACGAGCCGCGGGCGACGACGATCGCCAAGCTGAAGGAGCATGCGGCTTCGCAGAACGACATCAACGAGGCAGCCGCCGTGGTCGACGTGATCATCGAGCCGACGCTGCTGGAGAACGGCGTCCGCTGGCGAGTGCGCGCACACACGACGCAGTTCCCACAGGTACGCAACGACCCGCTGCGCGCGTCGCTGGCCGGCCGCGAGTTCGGCGAGGTGGAGTCCGTCGTGCAGGGCCAGGGTCTGCAGTTCGTCCGACTCGAGATCTGGCCCGGATGGTGGCCCCGCCTGCCCTTCTTCGACTCCCGCCTCCGCATACAGGTGGAGACGGCCACCACGGCGACATCGGAGTCGCCCTGACCTTGCGCTATCTTGCCCTCGATGTCGGCGATCGCCGCATCGGGCTGGCCGTCGGAGATGACGCGTTCGGCCTCGCGCGGCCCCTGCGGACCCTGCCACGACGCAGTCTCGAGACCGACCTTGCGAGGATCCGCCAGCTCATCGCGGAAGAGGAGGTTGGCGCTCTGGTGATCGGGATGCCGCTGACGCTCGACGGCCAGGTCGGTCATCAGGCGGAGCGCGTTCGGCGTTTCGCCGACGCGTGCCACGCGCTGGGACTCCCCATCGACCTGTACGACGAGCGCTTCACCACGGCGGAGGCCGCGGGACGCGGGGCGGCCGACCTCGATGCCGGCGCGGCGACCGTACTGCTGGAGGACTTCCTGTCGCGGCGTCGCGCCCGTTGACGCGGCAGTCGCGCGCTCAGTCGTCTCGCACCCTGCCGCCGCGGCAGCGCTCGTCGCTCGGCCCCTTCGCATTCCTCCTCGTGGTCATCGCGCTCTTCGTCGGCGCGTTCTTCGTCGGGCGGCCGATGGCCGAGGATGCGCTCGTCGCGTACGTGGCCGAGCACCCCACGCTGCTGCGTCAGGAGATCGTGCGCGCCGTCGTGGCGGACCGCGTCCGCGATGACGTGGACCGGGCGAAGGACGAGAGCGCCGAGACGCGACCGTTCGTCATCGCACGCGGTGAGACCGCCGGCCAGATCGGCCGGCGACTCGAGGCGGACGGGATCATTCGGTCGGCGCTCGCGTTCGATTTCGTCCTTTACGAGACGGACAAGGAGAACGCACTGCAGTCGGGGACGTACAACGTCTCGTCCGCGCTGACGCCGCGCGAGCTGGCGAGGCTGTTCGAGAAGGCGCCGGACGATCAGACGGTGCTCCGGATCATCGAGGGGTGGCGACTCACCGAGGTCGCGACGGCGGTGAACAAGGCCTTCCCGTCGATCAGCAAGGAGGCCTTCACGGCCGCGGCGGTGGTCGGCGATCGGAAGAACTTCGTCCTCGCCGGCCTCGCCCCCACGGTGCCCCTGGAGGGATATCTGTTCCCCGACACCTACTTCATGCGCCCGAACATGACGGCGTCGCAGATCGTGGACGTGTTGCTGGACACGTTCGAGAAGAAGGTCGGCACCGCGCTCCGCACCGCCTCGACCGCCCGGAACATGTCGATCTACGACATCGTCAAGCTCGCATCGATCGTGGAGCGGGAGGCGCGCGACCGGAAGGAGAGCGCGACGATCGCCGGCGTGTACACCAACCGTCTGGGGATCGGCATGAAGCTCGACGCCGATCCGACGATCCAGTACGCGCTGGGCGAGTGGCGCGAGCTCTCGCTTGACGACCTCAAGCTCGATTCCCCGTACAACACCTACCTCTACGGCGGGCTGCCGCCGACGCCGATCGCGAATCCGGGTGCGGCGGCGCTCGAGGGCGCCGCGAAGCCCGAGGACGTCCCGTGGCTGTACTTCGTCGCGAAGAGCGACGGGACCGGTGGCCACGCGTTCGCGAGGACGCTCGAGGAGCACGAGGCGAACAGGGTCAAATACGGGAACAAATGAGCGAGGAGCGGCTACGCCGCGGTAACGAACGATCCCTTTGAGCTCCGTCTACCTCCTCGGTCATCCCGTCGCGCATTCCCTGTCGCCCGC
>DATEDV010000094.1:0-2645 GCA_035281485.1 Candidatus Limnocylindria bacterium
ATCCGGTGCGCCGCCGCGAGCTCGCCGATCGAGCGGCCCTCGCGCAGGTGTGCCTCGACCAGGTATCGCCCGATCTCCATACGACGACCCCTTCACCGTGGTGTCGCGTATGTCCTGACACATCTGTCGCCGATCCGCTGGAATCCCACACCTCCTCGCCCACCGTCCGACGCAGCGGGCTGCGACTGACATGCACTCCCTCAACACCGGGTAAACACCCGCAGGCGCTCGCTTGCTCGCTCGACCCGCAACAGGACCACCGGTGTCCTGTCGGTACCGTTTTCTCATTGTTCGAGCGCGACAGCAGGTCTATTCCTGAACGTATGCGAAGCCGCGTGCTGGTCGCGGACGACGACAGCGCGACCCGGGCGCTCATCGACATGGCCCTCCAGGAGGCCGGATACGACTGCGTCCTCGCCGCGGACGGCCAATCCGCGCTGAAGCAGGCCCGAGCGCTGCGCCCCGACCTCATCGTGCTGGACATCGGCATGCCGCTGCTGAGCGGCGACGAGGTGCACCGCGAGCTGCGACGGGATCCGCGCACGCGCTACATCCCTGTCGTCTTCGTCACCGCAAAGCGCACCACCGGTGAGATGGCCGCCCGTCTGCGCAACGGCGCCGACGACTACATCGCCAAACCGTTCGACGTGGACGAGCTGGTCGCGCGTATCGGCTCAGCGCTGCGGCGCGCGACGGAGCTGCGCTCCCTCAACCCGCTCTCGGGACTTCCGGGGAACGTGAGCATCGCGCACGAGATCGACACGCTCCTCGCGGAGGGAGAGGACGCGGCCTGCCTCTACGTCGACGTCGACCACTTCAAGGAGTTCAACGACCGCCATGGCTTCGCGCGCGGCGATCGCCTGATCGCGCACCTCGCCGAGCTGCTCGGACAGGCGGTCGATGAGGTCGGCGACGAGGCGTTCATCGGACACGTCGGCGGCGACGACTTCGTCGTGCTCGCACCGTCGTCGCTCGCGGAGGAGCTGGCGAAAGAGATCATCCGCCGCTTCGACGCCTCGATCCCCGAGCTGTACGACGAGGAGGACCGCGCCCGCGGCTGGGTCGAGTCGCCCGACCGACGCGGGCGGACCCGGCGCGTGCCGTTCGCCACGCTCTCCATCGGCATCGTCCCGCTCATCACCGAGCGCTTCGCCGGCGCGACGGACGTCGCGCGCGCCGCGGCGGAGATGAAGGAGGTCGCGAAGCGCCGGACCGGATCCGGTTACGCGATCGACCGCCGCCGCGAAGCTACCGTCGCTTCGCCCGCGCGATGAAGACCCACCGCGGCGAGAGGAAGATCACGCGCTAGACGGCGAGCTCGAGACCCTCTCTCGCGACCACGACCTCGAGCCCCGGGCGAAGCTCGCTCGCGGCGCGCTGCGCGTCCCGTCCGATGCGGTCGAGCGCGTCGTCGTCGCGGTAGGGGTCGTGGTGGTAGATGACGAGGCGTTCCACCTCAGCCCTGACCGCGACATCGACTGCGGCGTCGACCGTCGAGTGCCCCCACGTCGCCTTGAAATCGCTCGGCAGGAACTGCCCGTCGTGGATGAGCGTGTTCGCCCGGTGCGCCAGCGTGATGACGGGGTTTGGCTTTCCCGAGAACGCGTCCTCGGTGTCCGTCGCGTACACGAGCGAGCGCCCGTCGGCCTCGATGCGATACGCCAGCGCCGGCGCAGGATGGAAGATCGTGGACGAGCGCACGCGGAAGGGGCCCACGCGCTCATCCGACCCGTCGGTCATCTCGTCGATCTCGAGCTTCACCGGTAGGTCGTCGATGTCGACCGGAAAGAAGGGGTCGTCCATGCCCAGGCCGAGCAGCTCCTTCATCGTGCGCGACTGTTTCGGACCGATGATCCGCAGCCGGCTCTTCGGGTCGTACGCCGGACGGAAGAACGGGATGCCCTGGATGTGGTCCCAGTGCAGGTGCGAGAGCAGCAGGTCGACGTCGAACGGACGCTCGCCGTCGCCGTTCATCATCGCGACCCCGAGCTCGCGCAGACCCGTGCCCGCGTCGAGCACGAGGAGGGCGCCCTTGGCGTCGCGGACCTCGACGCAGGCGGTGTTTCCCCCGTAGCGCACCGTGGTCGGACCTGGCGTTGGGATGGAGCCGCGCGTGCCCCAGAAGCGGATCTTCACGACCGCGCGTCCTGTGGGACCTGGTCGCGCTGCGAGAGGCCGGCGGCCTCCTGGATCGTCCCCATCCCCTCGTCACCCGCCTTGGGCCAGGTGTGTTTCAGCGCGGCGAGCGCCGCCTCCAGATGCGGCAGCGCCGCATGCACGGCCGCCATCACCTTCGGATCGAGCTGGTCGCCGGTCATGCCGTCCATGATCTCGAGCGTCCGGTCCAGCGGATAGGCCGGCTTGTAGTAGCGCGGTGAGGTGAGCGCGTCGAAGACGTCGGCCGCGGCGACGATGCGCGCACCGAGCAGGATCGCGTCCGCCGCGAGCCCTTTCGGATAGCCCTTGCCGTCCATGCGCTCGTGATGCTGCGACGCCATCACGGGCACATCGCGCATGTCGCGCGGGAACTGCAGATGGGCGAGGAACTCTCCGGTCTTCTCCGCATGCGCCTTCATGTAGGCGAACTCCGCCTCGTCGAGCTTGCCGGGCTTCTGCAGGAACTTGTCGCGCACGGCGATCTTCCC
>DATEDV010000095.1:0-4565 GCA_035281485.1 Candidatus Limnocylindria bacterium
GTCGATGTTGATCGCGACCTTCACACCCGTCGGTTTCTCGCGCTGGCGGTAGGTGACCATCGTCGCGCCGGTCATGCGGTAGTTCTTGCCGATCTTCGGCGGCTGCGGGAAGCCCATGTCGGTCCGGTACCGCACCGTGACCTTCGGCTCGAAGAGATGCGCCTTCGCGCGCGCCAGCTGCGCGCCGTACTGACGCAGCGGCTGGAGATCGTCGAGGACCCAGAAGGAGCGGCCGTGCGTGCCGAGCACCAGATCGTCGTCCTTGACGACGAGGTCGTGGATCGGGACCACCGGCAGATTGCCGCCGAGCCGGTGCCAACGGGCTCCGTCATCGAAGGACACGTAGACCCCGGTCTCCGTTCCCGCGTAGAGAAGTCCCGGCTTCGCGGGATCGGCTCGGATCACTCGTGTGAAGTCGTCGTCCTCGATGCCGCTCGTGATCTTCGTCCAGGTACGTCCGTAGTCTTTGGTGCGGAAGAGATACGGCCGGAAGTCGTCCTGCTTGTAGCGGTTCGCCGCGAGATACGCCGTACCGGCATCGTGCGGCGACGCGTCGATGATCGAGATGAGCGCCCACGCGCCGATGCCCTTCGGCGTCACGTTCTTCCACGTCTTTCCGTCGTCACGCGACACGTGCACGAGCCCGTCGTCCGACCCGGCCCACAGCACACCGCGCTCGACCGGTGACTCCGCGAACGCGAACACCGTGCAGTAGTACTCGGCACCCGTGTTGTCCTTGGTGATCGGACCGCCCGATGGCGTCAGGCGGCTCGGGTCATCGCGCGTGAGATCGGGACTGATCGCCTCCCACGTCTCGCCTTCGTTGCGCGTGCGGAAGATGCGGTTGCCGCAGTGGTAGAGCGTGTTGGGGTCATGCGGCGAGAGCGCGATCGGCGCCGTCCACTGGAAGCGATACTTCACCGCCTGCGCGCCCTCGCCCGAGCTCGGCTCCGGCCACACGCTGATCAGACGCGTCTGCCGCGTCCGCCGATCGTGCCGTGTGATGATCCCCTGGTACTCGCCGGCGTAGATGACGTTCGGGTCGTCGGGACGGACGGCGATGTGACCGGCCTCGCCGCCGCCGACCTGGAAGCTGTCAGCCGCGGTCACGCCGGCGATCGGCGCGCGGCTCGGAATGCTCATCGACGTGTTGTCCTGCTGGCAGCCGTAGATGCGATACGGCGTGTTGGTGTCGGTGGTCACGTGATAGAACTCGGCCGTCGGCTGGTTGTACACGCCTGACCAGCTCTCGCCACCGTTGAACGTGACCACGCCGCCACCGTCGTTCCCCTCGATCATCCGGTCCGGGTCGTCGGGGTCGATCCAGAGATCGTGATGATCGCCGTGCGGGATCGACATCTGCACGAACGTCTTCCCGCCGTCGCTCGAGCGCCACGCATCGACGTTGAGGACCCACGCGGTCTCGGGATCTTTCGGATCCGCGTAGATGTGGTGGTAGTACCAGGCGCGCTGGCGGAGGTTGCGGTCCTCCGATCCGCGCTCCCAGCTCTCGCCGCCGTCCTCAGAGCGGAAGACCGCGCCGTCGTCGGCCTCGACGATCGCGAAGACGCGGCCGCTCTTCGCCGGCGACGCCGCGATGCCGATCTTGCCGAGAACGCCGCGCGGCAGACCGCGAGAGCGGCTGATCTCTGCCCACGTGTCCCCGCCGTCCGTCGACCGGAAGATGCCGCTGCCGGGGCCTCCCGACACGAGCTCGTGCGGCCGCCGCACCGCCTCCCAGATCGTGGCGTAGAGGATGCGCGGGTTGTTCGGATCCATGGACAGATCGACCGCGCCGGCGCGCTCGCTCCGATAGAGCACGCGCTTCCAGGTCTTCCCGCCGTCCCGCGAGCGGAACACGCCTCGCTCGGCGTTGGATCCGTGGGCGTGGCCGAGCGCGGCGACGTACACCGTGTCGGGGTCGTCGGGATGCACGCGGACCTTCCCGATGTTGCGCGTCTTCTCGAGACCCAGGTGCGTCCACGTCTTCCCGGCGTCGGTCGACCGGTACACGCCATCGCCGTGCGACACGTTGCCCCGGATGCAGCTCTCGCCCATACCGACGTAGATCACGTTCGGGTCAGAGCGCGATACGGCGATCGCGCCGACGGATGCGCGTTTGAAGAAGCCGTCGGACACGTTCTCCCAGTAAAGGCCTCCGTCGCCCGTCTTCCACACGCCGCCCCCGGTCGAGCCGAAGTAGAAGGTGTTCCGATCGCGCGGATCGCCGGCGACCGCGCCCACGCGGCCACCACGGAACGGGCCGGCATTGCGCCACTCGAGCTTGTCCAGGAAGTTCGGGATCACGCTGCGGCTGCTGCTGGAACGGGTCGCGCGTGCGCGACGGCGAGCGGGCATTCGGCTGACCTCCCCACGCGGCGCTGGGCTGCTGGCTCGTGAGGGTACTGCGGTGTGGCGGACCGCGCACAACACCGAGGTCCGCGCGTGGCTAGAATCACCGGCCATGGAAAAGGTGTACGAGCTCCTCGATATCCGACCCGACGCCGTGACCCTGGTGACGTTCCTCACGCTCGCGATCGCGTTCGGCATCGCGGAGACCTTCTACAAGTTCCACAGCTTCACGCTCGAGGCGGGGACGTTCCTCGTGACGTGGTTCGTGCTGCGGCGGATCGGGCTGCTCTTCGTCAAGCGCTAGGCACGGTCGTGTCGTCCTGCTGCCGGCCGGGCGACTATGACAAGGTCTTCGACGAGAAGCATGCACGCGCGAGGGCGCGCGCGTACGCGCGTGACGGCGTCACCGGTGATGCACGACGCATGGTCGAATTCGTGCGCGGCAGGATGTCGCCCGGCTTCACCGTCCTCGAGGTCGGCGGCGGCGTTGGCGAGATCCACCTGGAGCTCCTCGAGGGTGGGGCCTCACACGCGCTGAACGTCGAGCTGGCGACGCAGTACGAGCGCGTCGCCGCCGAGCTCATCCGCGAGCGAGGAATGGAAGCCAGGGTCGAGCGCAGGATCGGGGACTTCGTCCAGGACGCCGACGGCGTTCCCGATGCGGACGTCGTGGTGATGAACCGCGTGGTCTGCTGTTACCCGGACGCCGACGCGCTCGTCACAGCCGCCGCCGCGCACGCGCGCCGATACCTGCTGATCACTTTTCCGGTGGATCGGTGGTGGACGCGTCTGGCGCTCCGTTTTGGCAACGCGTACTTCGCGCTGCGACGGAGTACGTTCCGCGGATACGTCCACGCGACCGAGCTGGTCGTCGCGGCGGGTGAACGGCGGGGCTTGCGAGGCACGGAGCACCGGCGCGGACTCATCTGGCAGCTGATCGCGCTGGAACGCGTGGCTTAGCGCCTACCAGCGGTGATACGCCGGATGTCCCGGCTTCACCGCGACGAACACGCCGCTCGATGTCGCGCACACCTTGCCGCCGGCATGGAGCTCCGCCGCCACCGTCGCGCGGTCTTCCGAGATGCCCACCAAGCGGGCGACGATCTCGAGCTCGCCGTCGGTCGGCGTCGGCCGGCGCATCTTGATCGTGTACTCCGCCGTGACCATCGGCGGGGGCGAGGCCGCGCCGTCGCGCTTCATGAGGTGATAGGCGGCGGTCCAGAGCGAGTGACAGTCCATGAGCGTGCCGATCGCTCCACCCGACAGAACTCCCTCGTAGGCCTCGTGGAGCTTCTCGGGCCGCCATCTCGTGACGACGTCGTCCCCCCGGACGTGACTCTTGATGCGCAGCCCGCGTTCGTTCCGCGGGCCGCAGCCGAAGCAGATGCCGTTCGGCGCGTAGCGATCCTGAAGCGACTCGTCCACGCGCAGCATTCTCGGCGATCACGGATGTGGGGGCGCTGCTCCGCGCGCTGACGCCGGTTCAGCCCGCGCGCAGGCTCGGCGCGTCCATGAGCCACCGCGCGCCGTCCCAGATCAACATCCAGTTGCCCACCCAACGGCGTGTCACTCCGCTGTCAAGCACCTCGAGGATGTCGATCGCGACGGTCGCACCACTGGCGTTCGTCGCGACGGGAGCGATGCTCCGGATCACGATCTGCCGTGTGCGGTCGAAGCGCCCATAGATGTTCGTCGACGGTGGGTAGCTCGCCTTCATCCGCGGCGACCACAGCGCGGCCGCCTCGTCGTAGCGCTTCTGGTCGATGAGCTCGTAGAAGGTGCGCACCGTCGCGGCCGCCGAGTTCGGCGGCACGGGCACGATCGGAGCGGGTGGCCGCGGCGGCGGCGCCACGACCGGCGGCGGCGGCGCCGCCGTCACGACGGGCTCCGGCGTCGGCTCAGGCGTCGTCTCGACGGGAGGCACCAGCGTCGTCGCCGGCGTGGGCTCCACGGACGGCATCGGCGTGGACGTCGGCCGCGGTGTCGTCGTGGCGGACAGGACCGCCCTGTCGGTCGCGCCCGGGCGATCGAGCGTGAGCGCGCCCACGAGGATCGCAAGCACCAGCGGCAGCGCCAGGATCGCGAGCAGTACCGCGGATGTTCGGCCACGAGCGTCGATCGCTCTCGCCGGCCGCACGAGCCGCGGCGCCGACGGCACGATGCGCTCCGTTGGATCGAGCGGCACGAGGCGCGCGCCCCGAGGCGGCGACGCC
>DATEDV010000096.1:0-3141 GCA_035281485.1 Candidatus Limnocylindria bacterium
ATGGACGGATCGCGATCTTGAGCGGCTCCGCGGTGGAGGTGGAGGTAGACGCGGGTGCTGGGCACGTGTGCTGAACGCCTCGCTTCGGGTCCGCGCCGTGTCCCCACGGGAGCCCGCACACGTGACACGTCGCGACTGGTATCTCGTGCGCCACGCTCATCGGTCCCACGCCGCCCTTCCCGGCACGCGCGGCCGGTTGCGGTTCATGACGCGGGCCTTCATCGCCTCGGCTTCGCGCTCGCTCTCGGCTTCCGGGCTCCCGCTCTGGTCGTGCTTGTCGTCGGCGTTGTGGTGCCACAGGCGACGCACGGCGTAGAGCACCGCGTCGCTCGCGTGGTCGACACCATCGGGCTTCTCGCGCTTCTCGTCCCACCCCAGCACAGCCCACTCCTCGCGCAGCGGGTCGCAGCACGGGCCATCGAGCAGGATGAGGCGGCCAGCGAGCAGACGATCACGGACGTCCCGGACGTGCGACGCCTTCTCCAGCTTCTGCGCCGCTTCGAGGGCCATCTGCCACTGCAGCGAGAGCTCTCCGACGTGGTAGCGTCCCATGCCGCCGCTGTCGACCACGATCGGCGTGGACGAGCCGTACTGCGCGAGCAGCATCCGAAGGCGATCACGGAGCTGCGTGACGAGGAACGCCGGGTGCTTCTCCACGCCGACGATGAACTCGCGCGAGTCGAGCGGATGCGAGGCGACGACGGCGATCGCGGTCGCGTCCGTCCATCCGATGTCGACGCCGATCGCGTAACGCCACAGCGTCGCCGGCAGCAAGCCGCCCTGTCGTGACCTCTCCGGAAGCTTGTCGATGACGTTCTGCGGCCCGAGCGGGAACACCTGGGCGCCCTTGTCCTCGCACCACTGCCCGAGGTACTCGCGCTGATACGAGGGCGTCTCTTTCGTCCAGCCGCGTCGTCGCATCAGGTCGTCGACGAACGCGCGCGCGTGCGGGATGTGAGGGTTGTCGAAGAGCGTCCAGTGAAACACATCGTAGGTCATCGAGCGCGCGGGACCGGTGAGGTCGTGCCAGTAGCCGGTGCGCAACAGGCCGGGCGTGCCAGCGAGGACGATCTGTCCTTGGTAGTCGACGGTCGCGGGCTCGAGCGCCTCTTCGACGAGCTCCTTCAGCAGCTCGCTCGGGAACTTGCCGCACTCGTCGACGGCGGCGCGGACGAATGGCTCGCCGACGTGCGGCGCGATCGCGGCCTTGTCGTCGCAGCCGCCCAGTCGGACCGTCCCGCCCGCCGGCGTGATGACGGTCATGGTCGACTCGTACACGCGAGCGCGGTCGCCCCACGCTGCGCGAGCGGTCTGGACGAGGATGCGCCACAGGATGCGGCGTGCGTGCTTCTGCGTCGGCGCGATGTAGACACACACGCCATTCGGCTGCTGCTCGGCGCCCTCGAGTAGCCACAGCGCGAGCTTCGTCGACTTGCCGGCGCGGCGTGACGTCAGCAAGCAACGCAGGTTCGCCGTGCAGTCCCACGCGTGCTGCTGCTTGTCGAAGAGCGACGCACGGAAGTCGAGGCGCTGCGGCTGTGGCTCAGGCTTCGGCGGCGCGTCGATGACAGGCGGCGGCGCCTGCATGGCGAGCACCGACGCGGTCACGAGCTCGCGCGCGGCGATCACGGTTCACCCGCCGCGAAGTTGCACGCGCGCACGAACACGCCGACGACGAGGCCGCACACGCCGGCCGCGAGCAGCAGGCACGAGACGCCCGCGAGCACGATGCCGCCGACCTCGACGCCAGCACGGACGCGCGACCAGAACGGGCGCGGCGTGTCGTGGCAGTGCAGCGGCGCGTTCACCCGACGACCCTCCCGGCGTGCACACGCGCCGCGCATCGCACCTGCGCGCCGCCGAGGAGCTCGTCCGCTCGACCCTCGACGCGCGTGATGAAGCCCGACACGCTCTCGAGCACGCCCTTCCCCTTCACGGGCTCGCGGCCGTCTTCCCAGGCCTTGATTCCCGGGCCCGACACCCAGCACGACCACACGAGCGCCGGGCGCTTGCCGTCGTCCTCGAGCCGCGCGTGGATGCCTGCGGTCACGTCGTCGCCGAGGGCGATCGTCGCGTTGCGGACCTGCACCGGGTCGCTCACGCGGCCCGCCCTCCGGCAACGGTTGTGAGCTTCACCTTCGAGCCGGCGTTGCGAGCCTTCTCGCGCTCGATGCCCTCGTTCGTCTTCCGGATCGTTTCGTCGACGCCCTGCGGCGTGTAGCCGAGATGTTGCTCGCCGAGCAGACGCGCGAGCGCGATGACGGTGCTGGTGATCTGGCGGACGTCGACGCGTCCGTGCGCCGCTTCCCACAGGTGATCGCGGAGCCCAGCGCGCCCGGCCTGGCAGTGGAGCGCAAGCGCGACCCCGAGGTCGGCCACGATCTCGGCCGCGTCGGCTTCCGTCAGTCCCTCGTCGACGACGAGCGAGGCCTCGATCTCGCCGAGGGTGCACTGGGCTCGGGCGAGCCGGCAGGCTTTCGCGGAGGCGCGTGCGCGCGCGTTGCAAGCCGGGTCGCACGCATCGGCGCCGGTGGCCGGAAGGACATCTGCGGCGATCGCGACGTCGGGCGTCACAGGCGCAAGTCAGGCCACAGGTTCGCTGTGAATGCAAGCGCGGTCGCTACGATTCGTAGCTAGCGG
The DNA here is from genome assembly GCA_035281485.1 of Candidatus Limnocylindria bacterium. Classification (GTDB taxonomy): domain Bacteria; phylum Chloroflexota; class Limnocylindria; order P2-11E; family P2-11E; genus CF-39. The sequence goes on from DATEDV010000096.1 coordinate 2,641, forward strand.
CTCATAGCAGCGTGTCCGGTGAACGCCAGTGGACGCCATGCGCGTCATCCGGCAGGGTGCCGTTCATGGCAGTCCCGACGGCCCTGGTCCCCCCGAAGTATCCGGACGAGTGGGGGGCTGCCCTCGCTGCGATCACCACCCTGCTCGGCGTCTTCGGGGTCGCGGAGCGGCTCGGGCTGACGGGCGACCAGATGGTAATCGCGCTCGGCTCGGTCGCGACCCTCGCCGCGATCGTGCGGGCAGCCGGGCGGCGTTGGCTCGCCGCGCGGGGGCAGTGATGACGTCCGGCTGGCCGCCCGAGGCCCCGACGCGCGCGCGCCCGACGACCGGGCGACAGCCGCCCGTCCCGCCGAGACCGCCGGGGGAGTATCCGGCGGCCAAGCCCACCGGCGACCTCGCGGCTGCCCCGTCGCTTGCGGAGGAGACCAGCCAAGTCGAGGCGCTCGTCGCGAAGGCAATGAAGGCGCTCGAGCCTCGCCTCGTGCTCAAGGCCGAGACGCC
>DATEDV010000097.1:0-4488 GCA_035281485.1 Candidatus Limnocylindria bacterium
GATCTGAAGCGCAATCCCTGCGTCGACTGTGGCGGAGTCTTTCATCCCGCGGCCATGACATTTGACCATCGCCCCGGCACTACGAAAGTCGCCGATCTGGCGAGTCTCGCGCACAGAGGATGCACCGGCCTCTTCGACGACGAGCTGGAGAAGTGCGACCTCGTCTGCGCCAACTGCCACGCCGTGCGCACCTATCAGCGGAGAGAGCAGATGCGGGCCGCAGCAAACTCGCTATCTGAGCCCGTTGCGGCGTACCTTGTCGCGGCCGCGTAGCCGGCGGCACTCGGAAACGGGCGCGTTATGCGCCAGCTGTACCGCTAGCGTCCCGGACGCCGCGCGCTACCAAGCTGCGCGACACGACGCGGGGATGCGTCGATTGCAGCCGGAGATGACGCGCTCGGCGCGACTGAAGCCGGCTTCGCGTCGTGGTATTCGATGATCGCGAGGCGTATCCGCTCGCGCAGATCGGCCCACCACCGCACATCGGCGGTTGACGGCCACGCGCGTCGTTCCTCAGGCCGAGCCACGACGGACACGATGAGCGACCACTCGTCCTTCTCGCTCCGTTCGAGCCGCACGCGCGCCAGTTCCTTGGTGCGATCGGTCGGCTTCAGCCACCTCGGTGAGCTGAGCACGACCGTCGACGCCGTGCCGCGCCCCTCATGCGAGTCTCCCCAGCCGTCCACCGCGGCGTCCGGATAGAACTTTCGCTGGCGCAGTAGGGGGAGCAGCTGCTCGAGCATCGCCCGCGCGTCGCGCTGGAAGGCGTTCAGCACCCGCGTCGCCTCGGCGTCGGCGATACCGGTCACGGCCAGAGAGGCGGCTTGCGCTCGCGATCCGCAGCCGCGCCCTCGCCACGGGCCGTCGTGACGTGATCGACGCAGATAGCGCACAAGCCGGCGGCGATGGGAGCTGCGGCACTGGGGACGCGCACGCGGAGGTCGCGGCGGTCGTACGAGTGTCCGCACAGCATGGTCTGTCCATTCGCGATCAGCGGCGGGCGTGTGGCGTGGACACTGCCGTCACGCGCGGTGATCCATACGAACGACGGATTGATGGCATACCTCTCTTGCGGCTTGGGCACCCTTGCTCCCGCGCGCCGCGGAGGCACATCGGCGATTCGCCGTTAGGGTCGCTCCCAGTGTGTCATGGCCGCATCCGTTGGTTACGCTTGTGGCTCAAGTAGCGTCAGGCGCCGCGACCGGGGCTGTGCCTGCACCACTCGCGTCGCTCGCTTCGCTCGCGCCGCGAAGGTGCAGCAGCCCCGCAAGCGGCGTAGCCGCTTGCGGGGCTGTAGCTCAGTGGATAGAGCGCCGCCGTCCTAAGGCGGGCGTCGCCGGTTCGATTCCGGCCAGCCCCTCGGCCAGGATCAAGCCTCCATCGCACCAGCAGGCCTGCCTAGGACGGGTCTTGTTGGAACTGAACGGGCGCGCGTATGCCATTGCTGGCAGACGCGCTTGGGAGGGGGTGGAAAGTCCCGGTCAGTTGAGGGTCGCGCGACGGGGTTGCGAAGCGAAGACCTGCGCCGCATCGGCGGCGTCCGCGACCCGGTAGAACTTGCCCGCGTTGTCGGCGATGATGCGCGTGCGACGGCCCGAGTCCTCGAGGCGCGTCGGCTTCCACTCGTACTGCACGAGCGCCTCGATGAGATAGTTCGGCTCGCGTCGCGCGTCGAGGTCGGTGACGAGGTCGATCGGCGGCTCCTCGATGGTGAAGCCGTAGCCTCCGTCGGCGAGCAGCACCGCGACACCGCTCACCGCCGTGACCTGGCCGTCGCGGTCGACGACGCGTACGCGCGAGGGCCGGTGCAGCGTCACGCCCGTTTCGAGCTCGAGCGTCGCCTTGTTCCCATCGATGTGCAGCGCCCAGCGGAAGGGGACGTGGCCCGCCTCGGATCCCTCGACCTCATCGGGCGATGGGACGGCAACGGGCTGCGGATAGTTGGCCACCTGTTCACGCAGCTCGAAGATCTGGCGCTCCAGCTTCTTCACGTAACGCTCGCGCTCCCTGGATCGCTCCATGAGGGCGTCGGCGGCACCCTGTGCTCGCTCGGCGTCGCGCTTGACCTTCACGACGTCGTTCACGGCCCACTCGAACTGCTTGATGACGCTCTGCACGCGTGTGTCTGACTCTTCGGCCAGCGAGGTCAGCTCCCGGGCATGTGCCGCGCCGCGGTTGCGACGCGACGCCTGGAAGCTGACCCACGCGCAGGCGATACCAGCGAGGAGTCCGCTCACCGCGCCAACGCCGAACCAGCGCTCGACCCCCGCGCCCATGACGGTGATGACCACCGCTGCGGTGACGACGACGGTCCAAGGAAGCAGGTCGGTCCTTTGCTTGACGGGGCTGAGGGGCTCGTTGCTCGTCGGGTGTGGCGCGTTGCACATGGCGCACTCGTCCGAGCGAACGGACGGTGGGTCGGCGCGCAGCGCGATCACGTTCATCCCAACACCCCGCAGCCAATCTTGGGGCGCGGCCGCGACGTGCCATCACCCCGGCGGGGGAGCGGCACGGGGGCCAGGCCGTGCCTGATAGGTGTGTGACACTTTTCACGTGACGGCAACACGCCAGGCCGAGCGAACGCGGCTCACCCACTCGCTGGTCCTGCTCCTGCCGGCCGTGCTCTTCGGGCTCCTGGTGAGCGTCCAGTGGCGTACGCAGGCCGAGCGGAACGAGCTCACGGTCCGCTACAACACGCCGCTGCTCGATGCCGCCAGCACCCTGCAGAACGAGCAGAACTCGCTCAAGGCGCAGCTGGCGGAGCTGCGCGCCGAGCTCGACCGGATCCAGGCGAACGCGTCGACCCAGAGCGACGCCGCGAAGGATCTGCAGGCTCGCATCGACTCGCTCAAGGCGGTCGCGGGCCTCAACGACCGGACGGGGGACGGCGTCGAGGTGATCCTCGACGACGCGCGGGGAGCCGTCGCGGCCAAGGACATCGAGAAGTCCATCTGCCACAACACGGACCTGACCGACATCGTCAATCAGGCATGGCGCGGTGGCGCCGAAGCGATCGCGGTGAATGACGAGCGCATCGTCGGCTCATCGAGCATCTACTGCGTCGGCTCGACGATCATGGTCAATGGGACGCTGATGTCCCCGCCGTTCAGGGTCGCCGTCATCGGACCGCAGAACGAGCTGCTTGCGACGTACGAGGATCCCACGCAGCTTCGCGACATCAAGCAGCGACGTGACGTCTACGGGCTCGGCTTCCGAGTCAGCCGCGCGAGCGGTCTCCGCGTGCCGGCGTATCGCGGCGCTCTGAACGTCCGGTACGCCACACCGCAGTGACCACCGCCATCGGCTCCGGCTCTCTTCGCCGCCCCTTGGCTGCGAATCGGTGAGATCGAACCCCGGCGTCATCGCGGTCACGGTGGTCGCCCTGTTCCTCGGTGTGCTGGCGGTCACGCAGTTCAAGGGACAGGATGTGTATTCGCGGAGCCTCCAGCTCGAGACGCCGGCCTCGCTCACGACGCTCATCGCGAACCTGTCGGAACGCAACAACGCCATCAAGGACGAGATCCTCGACATCACGCGCCGCACCGAGACGGCGCGCGACGCGATCGCGAACGGCCGCGGCTCGCTGGCCGAGGGCGAGCGCCAGCTCGGCCAGCTGCGCATCTTCTCCGGCATGAGCGCCGTGCGGGGTGCCGGGATCGCTGTCCGGATCGATGGCGCGTTCGACGAGCGCGCGCTCTCGGACCTGGTGAACGAGCTGCGCAACGCGGGCGCCGAGGCGATCGCCGTCAACGGCGCGCGTGTCGGGCCACGCAGCTGGTTCGGCGCGACACCGGACCGGGCGCTCACCGTCGACGCGGTCGCGCTCCGCGGTCCGTGGGAGGTGCGGGCGGTGGGCGCGCCCGATGTGATGTACATCGCGATGACCAGGACCGGCGGGATCATCGGACAGTTCGAGCTCATCTACAAGGGCACTCGCTTCACCGTGAGCCGGGAATCCGCGCTCGCGCTTCCCGCGCTGGCGACACCGCTTCGCTGATCGGGCGGCCTTTCACCGCCCTCATCTGCTAGGCGTGTGATCCACGCCGCAGTAGATACCGCGGCTAAACTCGCGCGCATGACCGAAACGCGCATCGCGCCGGGAAAGGGAAAGGGTCCGCTCCCGCTCTACCTCGACGACGTCGTCGCGCTCCGCAAGCCGCATCCCTGCGGGGGCGACACCTGGCGGATCGTGCGTCTCGGCGCCGACATCGGCGTTCGTTGCATCACCTGCGGGCACCGCGTGCTTGTGGCGCGCTCGTCGCTGGAGCGCGACATCAAGCGATTCGTGGAGCGCGGGCCCCTGGCACCGGCGGACTAAGCCTCACCGTTGGCCGAGGTCACCGAGGCCGTCCAGCACGGCCTGCTCCGCAATCGTGCGTTCCTCGCCGTCTGGGGAGCGCAGATCCTCTCGCAGACCGCCGCGAACGCCGTCACCTCCGCGCTCATCATCCTCGTGGCGGAGATCACGCACTCCAACACCTCGTCGTC
>DATEDV010000098.1:0-10885 GCA_035281485.1 Candidatus Limnocylindria bacterium
CCTCCTCTTCTTCGGCGACCCGCGATTCCGAACGCCGTACGACGTCTTCGCGCTCGCGCTGTTGGCGGCCCTCATCGCGCATCGTCTTTTCGATCGCGATGTGCCGAGCGCGCCGGTCCCTTCGATCCTGACGCCAGACGAAACGTGCGTGCCGGCAAACGCGCCCGTGGCGGACGAAGCGCCAGTTTCAAAGGATGCCTCCGCGTCAGAGGAAGCGCCCGCGCCAGAAGAACCCGCGCGCGCGGGCTAAGGCTCCGTGACGCTCACGGGCACGCCGATGCTGCTCACGCGCACGAGCGCGCCGCCCGCGAGCGGCCGCGTGTACAGACCGCCGCTGGTCGCGACGTAGAACCACGCACCGTCCGGTGACCAGCCCGCGAAGCGACCCTCGACCTCGGCGACGACCGCGCCGCTCGCTGGGTCGCGGACGATCGCGAACGGCTTCGCCTCCGCGGCGGAGCCCGGCAGGCCCTGTCCGCCCAGCGTGTTCGTGTACCCGATCAACGCGCGCGACGGCGACCATGCCTCGTCGGCGATCCGGTCGCCGAGCACGTACTGCGTGGCCGCGCCGTCGGACGTGCGGATGAGCACGAGGAAGGGCGTGGCCGTCGTGCCGAGGAACACGACACGCGCCGCGGCGAACGTGCCGTCGGCGGCGGCGGTGATGTTGCTGACCGACGTGATGCCCTTCGTCGTAGCCGGCGCGCCCGCGCGCGCGTCGCCGATGATCCGCGCGATGGTCGTGACGGTGCGCCTCTGGGTGCCCGCCCACAGCTCGATGGACTGGTCGTCGCGCGCGCGGTCGTTCGCGCGGATCGTCCCGTTCGTGAGGACGAAGAGGCCCGCGCGCGCCCACGCGACCTCTCGTCCCGGTATCGCCTGACCGAGCGCGCCGTTGAGACCGACGATCCGCACGGTCAGCTCGCTCTGGAGGATCGAGGGGTCCTGCGGCGACGCCGGAAGCACGACGGCCGCGATCTGCGAGCCATCGGGCGACCACACGACCGCGGGATGCACGGACTCGGGTGCGGCGAGGCGCGTCGCGGACCCGTTGCGGTCGATCGTGACCGGGATGAGCTGCTGCGCCGACGCTCCCGGGCCGAGGCTTTCCACGGTCAGCACGCGGTCCCCCGCGGGCGACCAGCGCGGGACCGGCACGCTGAAGCGCCGCTGCGTCTGCACGTTGTTCGCCGCCGTGCGCAGCACCGAGGCCACGCCGTCGGGACCCATCGTCCAGACGTTCCCGCCGAGCGTGAACGAGTAGCGCATCGCGGGCACGTCGGTGCCAGCGGTGACATTCCCGCGCGCGATCGGAGCGCCGCGCGGGAACCAGACGTCGCCGGAGTCGATCGATCCCAGGAGCAGCACGGCGTTCGGTGCGAGGCCCGTCGGACCGATGTCCACGCGCACCACGGTCGGTCCCGCGAACCCGATGGCGTAGCGCTTGTCCGGCGACACCTCGATGCGCTCGATGAGGCCGGCGTTGGAGGGGAGGAGGATCGGGATGGAGCCGATGACGAGCTGCGCGGGATTCGTGCCGCGGTGATAGAGGTAGCCGCCCGGCCACGTGCCGTCGAGCCGCAGGCTGTCCTGGTCGGGTGGCGTGGCCTCGCGGCGGACGTCCGTTCCGTCCGCGGTCATGCTCCACACGTTCGCCGCCGCCGCGAACACGAACGTCTCGGACGCGCCGGCGAACTGCGTGACACGGCCCGCGAGGAAGTGGATCCGTCCGTCGCTGCCGATCACCGGCGACGATGCCTGCAGCCCGGTGAGCGGGCGGAATTGGTTCGTGCCGGTCGCGCGAAGGGCGGAGATGACGCCGCCCGTCGTCTGCACGAGCACCTCATCCTCATCGAGCCAGTCCGCGACGATCGCGTCCTCCACGGTGGTGACGCGCTTCCAGCCACCCTCCGCCGTCGCGACGTACACGTCGCTCTGGCCGCCCGTCTGCCGTTGCACGGTCGCGGCGATGCGCGCCCCGCTCGGGGAGAACCGGTGATCGACGATGCGGTGCTGATCGGCGCGCAGCTCCGGAGTGAGGGCGTACGACGTCGTCGCGCCATCGACGCGAACGACGACGAGTCGTGTGCCGTTGTCGACGTACGCGACCGCATTGCCATCGGCGGCCCACCGCGTCTTCGCGATCGTGCTCGGGGTGGTGGTCTTCGCGACGGAGCGCCGGCGAGAGTTGTCCGCATTGGCCAGCCAGAGCAGATGGTCACCGCTCGGCTCGGCGCGCCAGTAGGCCAGTCGACCGAGCGGCGAGAGGTCCGTCGTCGCCGGTCGTGCCGCGCTCGCCGCGGCTGACGGCGACGGTGAGGCGGGCGGCGGCACGACAGTGGAGGGCGTCGCGGTGGACATCACGAGCGCCACGACCGAGGCGATGACGAGCAGCGCCGAGCCCAGCGCGTACGGCCAGAGCCCGCGCAGTTGACGCACGTCCTCAATAATCCTCCCTATGCCCGATCCTCTGGAAGCCGCCAAGACCTTCATGGACGCGCTCGAGGCGCGCGATCCTGAACGGGCCGCTGCCGTCTGTGCAGAGAATGTGGCGATCGAGCTACCGGGCGGCGACCCCCAGCTCGAGGGCCGTGACGGTGCGCGGCGCCTCGTCCGCATCGCACCACCGTTCATCCGGCGCATCCGGGAACAGCAGATCGACGGGACGACCGTGATCCTGCGCGGTCTGACGCGTGCGCCGGGCCATTTCGCGAATTACACGACGTGGACGTTCGAGACCGACGGGAAGCTGATCACGCACGTGACCTTCGCCTGGCGGCCTGCGAACTAGACAGCTATTTCTCCACGTATCTGAAACTGCGCGGCGTCTTGGCGATCCCGAAATCCGCGAGCGGCCGCGCCCTCCGATAACGCCGCGGCTTCGTCACCGGGAGCGTCCAGCCCCTGGCCGTGCGACCGGCCCGTTCGCCGATCACGCATTCGCCGACCACCGTTCCGGTGCCGACCACCGCGAGGTATGCGCGCGCCGGCAGCCGCCTCGGCGGAAGCGTGCGGTGATCGGCCGTGCGCGTGCCATCCAGCAGCGCGTCTGCGTTCTCCTGCGATACCGCGAGGACGAGGCTATCCAAGGTGTGCCTCCCGACGTTCGTCAGGAGCGAGATCGGTCGCGACTTGCTAGCGCGTGTCCCTGACGCGCTCGTGCAGCGTGGCGCGAGCACGCTGACCGATCGCCCCCAGATCACCGGGACGCAGACCGGCCAGCAGCTCGCGCGTGCGCTCGAGGTAGAGCGCCTCGTTGGCGGCGTGCTCGCCCTCCCTCGACCCGGAGGCCGACGGATGCGGCGCGAGCGGCCACGACGGGCCGAGGACGAGCTCGAACGTGACGAGCGAGCGCGCCATGTGGAAGGGCGACGTGACGATGCGGAGGGGACGAGGCGACACGCCCGCGAGGTATCGCTCGGCGACGAACACCGCGTTGGTGATCGTGTCGCGCGACTCGTCCTCGAGGTAGATGCGGTCCCGTGGCACCCCGCGCTCCACGAGCCGATCGGCCATCAGCTCGGCCTCGGTGCGGGCCGGCCTGGGGCCGTTGCCGTGACTCCCGGAGACGATGACCGCCGCGTCCCGGTCCCTCGCGTAGTCGGCCGCGGCATCGGCGCGCGCCAGCGTCGACGGCGTGGGCTGTCCGTCTTCCCTCAGACCTCCGCCGAGCACGACGACGATCTCGCCAAGGTCCGCGAGTCGTCGCGTCCTCATGCGACCGGCGAAACCGCGACGGGGCGGCCGGTCTCGGCCGAACGGTACGCGGCGATCGCGACCTCGAGGGCACGCAGCCCGTCCTCGCCGCTGATCGGGACGGGACGGCCCGCGAGTATCGCGTCGACGAACCCGGCGACCATCCGCCGGGTGAGATCGTCGCCCCAGCCGACCAGGCGCGTCCGACCCGACGTGTCGTCGTAGTGGGTCAGCGCCTGCCGGAACACGTCGATGTCGACGGTCGCCTGATCGCCGACGACGTGCAGCGTCACGCCGCCCCAGGTGGGGAACGTCTGCGGCCGCGACCAGCTGCAGTCGATCGAGGCGAAGGCGCCGCCCGCGAGGTCGCAGGTGAGCAGACCGCAGTCCTCGACATCCAGTCCGTAGATGAACGAGCCCAGCTCGCCGTGGACGCGAACGAACTCCTCCCCGGTCAGCCAGCGGATCGCATCGGCCGCGTGGACGGTGTGATCCATCGCGGCGCCGCCACCGGCGAGCTTTCGGTCACCGAACCACAGACCCGGGTACTGACCCGGATTCGTCGCGCGGATCGCGCGCACCCGACCGAGCGTCCCCGCCGCGATCGCGTCGCGCAGGGCCATCACGGCCGGGCTGCTTCTGACCGGGAAGGCCGTCGCGAGCTGAACGCCTGCGGACCGGCAGGCGTCGATCATGGCGCGCGCGTCGGCGAGGGTCGTGGCCAGCGGCTTTTCGGAGAGCACGTGCACCCGCGCCCTGGCCGCCGCCTCCGTGTAGCGCCGATGATCGGCGTTGGTCGACGCGATGACGATCGCCTCGCTCGCGCCGAGCAGCCCATCGAGCGTCTGATGCCACTTCGCGCCGTGCGTCTTTGCGGCCACCCGGCCGCGCTCGGCGTCCTCGTCGTGGATCCCCGTGAACTCGACCTGCTCCAGTCCCGCGAGGGTGGAGGCGAGCGCCGGCGCGTGCACGTGCGCGAACGACACCAGTCCGACGCGCAGCCTCCGCGTCACGCCGGGGCCTTCCAGTCGACGACCTCGCCGCTCTCGGCCGCGCGGATCACGGCGAGGCCGAGCGCGAGCGACCGCAGACCCTCGTGCCCGTCGACCAGGGGCGGCTCGCCGCGCGAGATCCGCGCGAACAGGTCGCGAAGCTGGACGAGGTACGGCGTCTCGTGCAGCGTCGGCGTCGCCATCATCGCCGGGCCGCTCGGTCCGGCGGGCGATTGGAGCGCGATGGGGGAGGCGGCGCGGCTGTCGTGCACGAGCATCCCGCGGTCGCCGCGGAGCTCGAACCCGGTGCGGAAGCCGGCGTGCTCGGCCCAGCTGGCCTCGCACTGCACGATCGGCCGATCGTCATAGCGCAGCGTCGCGAGCGCGTACTCGAGGCCGCCGGCACCGCTGAATCGACGCGCGTACACGCGCGACGGCTCGCCGAACCACCACCGCACCGTGTCGAGATCGTGGAGCATGAGGTCGAGGACCACGCCGCCGCTCTTCGCGGGATCCAGATACCACGGGCGCGCCGACCCGACCGCGAAGTTGCCGCGCACCAGCGTCGCGACAGCCGGGCGTCCGAGGCTGCCGTCGTCGAGCATCCGCTTCGCGTGCCGGTACTCCGCGAAGTAGCGGACGACGTGGCCCACCGCCAGTGACACGCCGGCGTCGTCGCAGGCGCGGACCATCGCCTCGGCGTCCGCGAGCGACCGCGCCAGGGGCTTCTCGCAGAACACGTGCTTGCCGGCCGTCGCCGCCGCGATGGTGTACCTGGCGTGCAGGTGCGTCGGCGTCGCGACGACGACGAGGTCGACGTCGTCCGCGGAGCACACCTCGTCGGCGCTCGCGACGCGCGCGCCGCATTCCTTCGCGAGCGCGGCGGCCTCCTCGAGTGGCTCCGCCGCGACCGCGACGACCTCGGCACCTTCGATCCGCAGCGCGCTGTGCGCGTGCATCGCTCCGGCGAAGCCGGCGCCGAGCACGCCGATGCGGAGTGGCACGACCCGAGGGTATATACAAAAGGGACGCTCCCTGCGGAGCGTCCCTTTTCATCGCCGTCGCGACGCGCGTGTCAGATCTTGCTCAGCGTCCCGTTCATGATCATGAGCACCGTGAAGTTGTCCGTGCCGAACGCGTTCTTGTAGATCGGGTCGCCGTCCGGCTTCCAGCCCTTCACACGCTTCTTGTCGTTGACCGGGTTGTTGCCGTAGCGCTCCCAGAGAGGGATCACCGGCAGCAGGTCGTTGAACGCGAGCGCGGCCTCGGTCACCGGTGCCTTCTGGGCGTTGGTGTCGAAGCCGTCGCCCATCTTGTTGATGAGCGCGTCGAAGTCGACGTTGCCCTGCTTGAGCGGGTACTTGTAGCCGCCGCCTGCGGGGACGGTGTTGTGCGTGCGCAGGTCCTGGATGTACGAGCCCTGCGGGTGCGGGTTACCGATGCCCCAGCCCATGATCGCGATCTGGAAGTTGCCGGCGTTGACGTCCGGCAGCTGCTGACTGCGGATCGCTCCGCGCGGCGTGATCTTGATCCCGAAGCTGTTCAGCGCCTTCTGCGCGTGGTCCGCCGCGCTGGCCCAGTCGGCGAAGTCGCTCGGGAAGTACAGCTCGAACTCGAGCTTCTGCCCGCCCTTCGCCCAGATGCCGTCGGAGCCCTTCGCGTACCCCGCGGCCTGCATGAGCGAGGTCGCCTTCGCGACGTCGTAGGCGTAGGCGTTGAGCTTCGACTGATCGGCCGATGAGATCCACTGCGGCACGAGGTTGTCCGAGAAGCCGGCCATGAACTTCTGCGACTTGGCGGAAGCTCCGTAGGTGATCGTCGCGCTCTCGTCCTTGTTGATCGCGTGCGCGACGGCCTGACGGAGGCGCTTGTCCTGAAACGCCGCTGCCTTCTCCCAGTGGAAGACGATCGCCGGACCGGTGTAGGCGGGTCCGCGCACAACCCGAATGCCGTTGTCGGTGAACGATTTGTCAGTCGCCAGCGGGAAGCCGTGGGTCGCGTAGTCGATGTCGCCGGCGATCACGAGCGGCGTGACCTGCGCGGTCTCGCCCTGGTACATGACGAGAGTGTCGAAGTTCACCTTGTCCGCGAACAGACCGCCGGTGTTCCGCACCAGCGTCAGACGCGCCTCGGTGATCGAAGCTGGGTCGATCTTGTACGGGCCGACCGACGCCGGTGCTGTCGGACGCAGCGCGTCCTTCTCGGCGCGCAGAGCGACGACCTCGGGAGCCGTGTTGACCTTGCCCTGCGTATACAGCGCGGCCGCCCTCGTCGCGAATGTGCCGTAGAGCGAGTCCGGTCGGATCGGGATGCGGAGGATGTTCCGCTCGCCCAAGCTCGACGGTGTCTTGAACGTGAACTTCACGGAGAGATCGCCCTCGGCCTCGACCTTGTCGATGTAGTTCCAGATCGCGAAGTTGTCCATGCGGCCGACCGTGAACGTCGTCACGACGTCCTTTGACGTGAACGCGGCCCCGTCCGACCACTTGAGGTTCGGACGCAGCTTCACCGTGAACACGTTGCCCGCGAGGCTGGACGACTCGGCGAGGAAGTACTCCCACTTCGCGTCGTTCCAGTTCCACATGCCGAGCGCCGGCATGAACGTGTCCTGGTAGACGCTTCCCTGGAGGATCGCGCCGCTGGCCGCGAAATAGTTGAAATGGCCCTTCGGCGGCAGGTCGTACGGCCACGCGCCGTGGAACGCGCCGCCCTTCACGGCGGCCCCGCCGCCGCCTGGCGTCGGCGATGCACCGGCCGGCGGTGAACCCGGGGCGCACGCCGCGGCGATCATGCCGACCGAGGTGAGCGTCGCGTCCCTGAGGAATCGTCTACGTGTAACGGAATACGCGATGTTGCTGACCTTTTTCATTTGTCCCTCCCGGAGCCCTCGTTGCGCACATTGGAACCCATCCCGCGTACCCTGTCGACCTCCGTTAAGTTCGGTGGGCGCGAACCGGACAGCCGCGCGACCAGTGCCACGAGCGCGACGAACACCAGGCCGACCACTCCCGCCATGACCGTGACGACGAATTCGGCCGAGTCGCGCGGTTGGAACGGCAGCATGGCGAGCGCGACGACGAGGATGAGGATCGCGACCCGGAACGCCGCGCGAAGGGCGACCGCGTCCACTAATGCACCCCGAGGAGCTCGGCCGCGGGCTGGCGCTCCCTGAGGGCGACGTGGCATGCGACCGAACGACCGCCGGGCAGGTTTCCCAGCTCGGGGATCTTCACGTCGCAGAGCCCGGCTTCGAACAGCGGGCAGCGCGGGTGGAAGTTACATCCGGGCGGCACGTTCAGCAGGCTCGGGATCTCGGCGCTGCGCAGGGGGACGCGCGCCTTCGTCCGCGTGATCGTCGGGTCGGCCTCGGGGATCGCCGCGATGAGCGCCGTCGAATAGGGGTGCGCCGGGTCACCGACGAGCGCCTCGGTGCTGCCCAGCTCGACCACGCGGCCGAGATACATGACCGCGATCCGGCCCCTGCGAGCGAAGTAGCGCGCGACGGCCAGGTCGTGCGTGATGAGTACGGTCGCGACCTGGAACTCGGTCGCGAGGCCATGGAGCAGGTCGAGGAGGCTGATGCGGATCGAGACGTCGACCATCGAAACGGCCTCGTCGGCCACGATCACGCGCGGGTCCACCGTGAGCGCGCGCGCGATCGAGACACGCTGGCGCTGACCGCCCGAGAGCTGATGCGGGTATTTCAGGAGGAAGTCCTCTGGCGGGGTCAGTCCGACCCGCTCGAGCAGCGTGATCATGGCCGCGCGGGCGGCGCGTCCGCGGGCCTTCTTGTGCTTCGCGAGCGGCGGCGCGAGCGTCGCGGCCACCGTGCGTGTCGGGTTGAGCGAGGCGTAGGGGTCCTGGTGCACGAGCTGCACGGCGCGGCGAAAGCGCGCCAGGTCCGACCCCTTCGTACGCCACACGTCCTTGCCCTCGAAGAGCAGGCGGCCACTGGTCGGACGGAGCAGTCCGGCGAGCATTCGACCTGTGGTCGTCTTGCCGCAACCGCTCTCGCCCACGATGCAGACCGTCTCGCCCTGACCGAGCGCCAGCGACACGTCGTCCACGGCGGTGATCGTCCCGGCGGGCGTCTTGTAGGTCCTCGACACGCGCTCGAGCTCGATGAGCGAGGTCACGCGAGCTTCTCCGCAACGGGTGCCGCTTCGTTCGACCCCAGCCGCTCCGCGACCGCCTGCCAGCGGATGCACGCCGCCTCGTGGTCGGGCGTGTCCACCTGGAGCAGCGGCGGGTCCGCCTTCAGGCACTCGTCGATATGGAATGGGCAGCGCGGGTAGTACTTGCAGCCCGGCGGCAGGCGGATGAGATCCGGAGGCGACCCCGGGATGGACGCGACGCTGCCGAGCGCCCCGGACACGCGCGGCACGGCGCGCATGAGGCCGACCGAATACGGATGCCTTGGTCGATAGAAGAGGTCCTCGACGCTCGCGCGCTCCACGATCCTGCCGGCGTACATCGTCAGCATCCGATCCGCCAGCTCGGCGGCCATCGATAGATCGTGCGAGATGAAGATCATCCCGAAGCCGAGCTTCGCCTTCAGCTCGCGTAGCAGATCGATGATCGCGCGCTGCGTGAGGATGTCGAGGGCGGTGGTCGGCTCGTCCAGGATCACGATGCGCGGCTCCAGCAGGAGCGCCATGGCGATGAGCACCCGCTGGCGCATCCCGCCCGACAGCTCGTGCGGGTACGCGCGAAGGACGCGATCGGGATCGAGGTGCACCAGGTCGAGCAGCTCGCGCGACCGCGCATGCACCTTGTGCTTGTCGTTCATCCCGTGCGCGCGCCCGGTGTCGAGGAACTGCTCCCAGATGCTGATCACCGGGTTGAACGCCGAGAGCGCGGCCTGGAAGACCATCGCGCAGTCGCTCCAGCGGAAGCGCCGCAGGGCTTCCGCATCGAGAGACAGAACGTCGAACGCCCGTTTCCCGTCCTCGTATCGGATCTCGCCCGAGGTCACGCGCGCGTTGCGTGGCGAGAGGCGGATGAGACCGACCGCGAGCGTCGTCTTACCCGAACCCGACTCGCCGATGATCGCCACGGTCTCTCCGAGATCGAGATCGAAGGAGACGTTCCGCACGGCGTGGACCCAGCCGCGCCGGCTTCCGTAATCGATCGAGAGGTCTCGGACCGAGAGGACCGGCACGATCAGGAGCGAAGGCGCGGGTTGAACACGTCCTCGAGGCCCGAGGCGAGCCACACGAGGGAGAGCTGGAACAGCGCGATCGCCATGATCGGCCCCATCAGATAGAAGAAGCTGTCCTTGAAGAAGAGCGCGCCTTGGTTGTACGCGAAGTACAGCATGATGGCCCAGTTCTTTCCGGAGAGCGGGACGAGGCCGAGGAACATGATCGCCGCCTGCGCGTAGATGGCGAGGGTCATCGCGATGATGAAGTGGATCACGATGTAGCTGCGCATGTTGGGCAGCATCTCGCTGAAGATGATGTGGCCGAGGCCGAGATCGAGGGATCGCGCCGCCTCGACGAAGTCGCGCTCCCGCAGGGACAGGACCTGCGCGCGGATCTGCCGTAAGAGCGCGGGCCACTGCAGCAGGGCCAGGATCACCGCGAGCGCGAAGAACGACGTCGGCCGGAAGATCGCGGCGATGACGATGAGCAGGATGAGCTGCGGGATCGTGAGCGCGACGTCGGTGATCGCCAGGATCACGGCGTCGGTTCGACCGCCGACTGTCGCCGCGATCGAGCCGAAGGTGATGGCGATGAGCGTTGAGAAGAGCGCGGCCAACAGCGCCGTCGTGATGATGTCCCGACCGCCATAGACGATCTGATTGAGGACATCGCGCCCCTGGAAATCCGTGCCCAGCGGATGGGCCCACGACGGCGGCGCGTAGATGGCCGTGACATCGACCGCGTCCTGCAGCGGCACGAAGATCGGCGCGATATACGCGAGGAAGATGAAGAAGAGTACGCCGATGAGGCCAAGCAGGCCGACCGGCTTGCGCGACATGAGGCGCAGGAACTCCATGACGCTGGCGAGTGGCCCCGGGAGCGTGATCCGGGCGGGACGGGCGGCGCCCACGACAGCGGTCATGTGCCCGCCGCTCCTCCGGCTCGGCCGATGCGCGGATCGAGCTTGCTATACAGGAGATCCGCGATCACGTTCGCGATGATGACGGCGACCGTGGTCATGAGGATGATCCCCTGCATGACCGGGTAGTCGCG
>DATEDV010000099.1:0-4978 GCA_035281485.1 Candidatus Limnocylindria bacterium
CGTGGTCATTGCGGCCAGCCTAGCCGCGCGTGACTAACCCTCGATCGTCGCGGCGTGCACCGAGGTGACGTACGGCAGGTACCGCGCCGCGGGCTCCCAGCTCCTGCCTTCGTCCCGACTGGCCCACACATCGCCGTTCGCCGTGCCGAAGTACACGCCGACCGGGTCGAGCAGGTCGGTGTCCATGCCCTCGCGCACCGACTCGAGCCGGGCACCCGGCGGAAGTCCCCTGTCGTTCCGCTTCCAGGTCGCACCCTTGTCGTTCGTCTCGTACACCGCGATGCCCGGTGCGACCGCCGTCCGCTCGGTGTCGTGGAGCGGGATGACGTATGCGGTCGCGCGGTCACGCGGGTGCATCGCCGCGGCGAATCCGAAATTCGTCGGCAGGCCCTCGGTCCGGTTCCGCCACGTCGTCTCGCCCGGCTCGCGCCAGTACACGTCGATGTGCACGCGCATGAAGCGGACACCGCTCACCTTCGGGTGGGCAAGGAGCTTGTGGATGCAGTAGAAGACGTCCGGCCGGTCCTCCTTGCCACCGGTCTGCGCGTTGTCCTGCTTCCAGGACGCGCCGCCGTCGGTCGAGGTGTAGACGCCGCCGACGCTGATGCCGACCTGCATCTTCTGTGGATCGTCGGCGTCGATCGCGATGGAATGCAGTCCCATGCCGCCGAAGCCCGGCGTCCATTTCGCGCGCGAGGGCTGATCGTCGAGCGCCGTGTTCAGCTGCCACGTCTCGCCGCGGTCCTCGCTCTTCCAGAGCGCGGCAGGCTCGGTGCCCGCCCAGACGACGTTCGGTGTCTTCACATGACCCGGCTCGATGTGCCAGGTCTGCGAGAACGTTCGGTCGGAGCCTTCCGGGAACGCCGGGTTCTTCGACTTCTGCCAGGTCTTGCCGAGATCGCGGCTGTAGTCGATCCGCGATCCGCCCCAGGTCATGTTGATGGCGGCGTACATCGACCCGTCCCGCGGGTCATAGGCGGCGTGGTGGATGGGTGCGGGCGCGCTGTACGGCCCGTCCTGCGTCCACCTCTTCCGGTCCGCATCGCTGCGGAGCGTATACAGCCCCTTCTTCGTACCGACCAGAAGCACGACCTGCTTGCTCATCCGTCCCCTCCTGTATCTAGCCGCCCGAGAGCGCGGGAATCACGTGCACGATGTCGCCGTCGCGGAGCGTAGCGTCCTCGCCTCCGAGGAAGCGCGCATCTTCATCGTTCACGAAGAGGCTGAGATGCGCGCGCAGGCGTCCATGCTCGTCGCGCATCCGCTCCGCCAGCGACGGATGCGCGCGGACCAGCTCCTCGAGCGCTTCGCGCAGCGTCGCGGCGTCGAGCGTGACGTCGCGCGCTCCGCCGGCGAAGCCGCGGTAGGCGCCGTGTAGAAGGACGCGCACATGAGAACGACGAACGGGGTCGGTCATTTTCGACAGGCTAGCGAAGACGAGACTGGGAGCCGCAGCTCCCAGGTGAGGATGAGCGACGCCTGTATGAGCGCAGCGAAATACAGCTATCGAGGGCCCGGGGCGAGCCGCCGTTCGAGCAGCGCCCGCTCGCCGGGATTGTCCGTGAGCTCGAGCGCGCGCTCGTCCGCCGCGCGCGCCTCGTCCGGACGATCGAGCGCGCGCAGCAGCTCGGCGCGCGTCGCGTGGAACAGGTGGTACCGCCCCAGGCCGTCGGCCAGCGCGTCGACCGCGGCGAGCGCGACGCGAGGTCCCTCCAGATGCCAGACCGCGATCGCGCGGTTCAGGCGGACGACCGGCGTGTCGGTGAAACCGAGCAGCGCGTCGTACGCGCGCACGATCTCACCCCATCTGGTCGTTTGCCAGCTCTTGGCGTCCGCGTGCGCGCCGGCGATGAGCGCCTGCAGCTGGTACGGGCCGGGTCTGCCCATGCGCAGGAAGCGGCCGACGAGAAGGAACGTGTCGTCGATCCTGGCGCGGTCCCATTTCGAGCGGTCCTGGTCGCGCAGCAGGACGATCCCGCCGTCGCTGTCGAAGCGCGCGTCCGCGCGCGCGAGGTTGAAGCGCATGAGCGCGAGCAGGCCAAGGACCTCCGGTTCGTCGGGCATGAGCCGCGAGAGCAGGCTCGTCAGCCACTCGGCCTCCGCCGCGAGATCGCGGTCCGCGACCCCGCGCCCGCCCGTCGCGAGGTAGCCCTCGTTGAACATGAGGTAGAGGACGGCGAGCACCTCGCCGAGCCGATCGGGAAGCTCGTGCGCCTCCGGCACGCGGAACGGGATCTTCGCGTCGACGATCTTCCGCTTCGCCCGCACCAGGCGCTGCGCGACCGTGGCTTCGGCCTGGAGGAACGCGCGCGCGATCTCCGCCGTCGTGAGCCCCGCGACCGAGCGCAGCGTCAGCGCGAGCTGGGCCTCGCGCGCCAGCGCGGGGTGACAGCAGGTGAAGATGAGCTCCAGGCGCTCGTCGGGCAGCGAGCTCGAGCTCGACATCGGTGTCTCCTCCAGCTGCGCGACCTTTTCGCGGTAGCGCGTCTCACGCCGCAGCCGGTCGATCCCCTTCCGTCGCGCGGCGGTCATGAGCCATGCCCCAGGACTGCTCGGTATGCCGTCGTGGGGCCAGTGCTCGAGCGCCGCGACGAGCGCGTCCTGCACGGCCTCCTCCGCGACGTCGAAGTCGCCGAGGCTGCGGACGAGCGCGGCGGTCAGGCGGCCGACCTCCTCGCGGAAGACGGCCGCGACCGCCTCGCTCGTCGCGCGTTCAGTCGCCTCCGTGGTCCACCGTGGGACGCACCTCGACGTCCCCGCCGGGCCAGCTCTTGGCGATCGCGATCGCCTTGTCGAGGTCGTCGACCTCGATGAGGGCGAAGCCGCCGACGGTCTCCTTGGACTCGATGAACGGACCGTCGAACACCTTCATCTCGCCGTTCACGCGCTTGACCGTGGTGGCGTTCCGCTGCAGGCCCAGCTCCTCGCCACCGCGGATGACGCCGGTCTTCGCGAGGTCATCCCACCATTTCATGATCGGCTTGTAGGCCTGCTCGAGCTGTTGCTTTGACTGACCGTCGTACCAGTCGTCACTCCCGACGAACATGAGCATGTATTTCGGCATGTCACACCTCCGCCACGCGCTCGCGCTGTTCGACGATGTCGCGGATCTCCACGCCGTAGCCCGGCCACGTCCGGGCGAGCGCGATCGCAGCGTCGCGGTCGGGAAGCTCGAGGATGGAGAACCCGCCGACGGACTCCTTCGACTCGATGAAGGGACCGTCTATGACCGTGACCTTGCCCTCCGCGCTCTTCCGGATCGTCGTCGCTGTGCGCGTCGGCTGCAGCTCGGCGCCGCCGCTCACGAATTTCTCGGCGTTCGTCTCGAACCACTTGAAGATGTCCCCGTAGACCTTCTGCTGCTCGGGCGTCGGATCGCTCTGGTAGTCCACGCCGCTGTCGACGAATAGGAATGCGTACTTCGACATCCTGTCCTCCCTATCGGCCGTTCTGCAGGTACGACGAACGGCCCCGCCCGAGATAGACAGGCTAACGAGGTATGCGCGCGCTTTCTGCGTCTAGCGCGACAGATGGGCGGGCGGCCAGCCGCCCGGCGGCACCGATCCGCGTTCCAGCTGGAGGAGTCGCCGCTTCGCATCGAGACCACCGGCGTATCCGCCGAGCGTGCCGTCGCTCGCGACCACACGGTGGCAGGGCACGACGATGGGGACGGGGTTGTCGCCGATGGCTCCCGCCGCCGCGCGGTAGGCGCGGTCGTTGCCCGCGCTGTGCGCGACCTCGGCATAGGTGATGAGCTCGCCGTACGGAACGCGGGCGGTCACCGAGAGCACCTTCCGCTGGAACGGCGTGAGCGGCGAGAGGTCGACTGCCACGTCGAAGTCGCGCCGCTTCCCGGTCCAGTACTCGTCGAGCTCGCGTGCCACCGCATCGACGCGACGGGCGTCCGGCAGCACGCCGGGACCGTACGCGCGGACGATGCGGCGCAGCTCGAGCGGCGACGGCTCCGCGCCGTAGTGGATGTTCACCAGTCCGCGCGGGCCGACGGCCACCCAGAGCGGTCCGAGCGGCGAGTCGACGACGCGGTAGCCGACGGTCTCGAGCCCCTCGCCCCTCGCGCGTCGCATCAGTCGCTCGCGCGCGTCCGCGACGAGCGGATCGAGCTTGGTCATCGCATCGCCTCCTTCACCTTCTTCATCGCTTCGGCCACTCGCGACCTGGCGGCATCTTCGCTGCACGCGAGTGCCTGCGACACATCCGCATATGACAGCCCCTGCACCTTGCGCAGCACGAACGCCGCGCGCTGACCGGTCGGGAGCGCCTTCACCGCCGCCGCGAGATCCGCGAGCGATACGCCGTCGCGCTCCGGCGCCGCGAGCGGCAGGTCGCCCATACGCACGAAGCGCTTCGCTCGCCGACCGCGGTCGATCGCTTTGTTCGTCGCGATGCGATACAGCCAGGCGCGCTCGGCGCCGCGCCGCGGCGGTGGCCACGCGCGGAAGGCGGCCAGGAACGTGTCCTGATAGACGTCGTCCGCCTCGTCGCGATCTCCAGTGAGGCGCAACGCGTATGCGTAGATCTCGCGCTCGTGCCGCTCGAGCAGCTCACCGAATGTCGACGGAGGTGTCATTCGCTCTGTATAGAACGTTGACACGCCGGTGGCCGTGAGATGTCCTATCGTCCTCGCGTGGTGAGAAGAGGGAGCGCGGCGATCTTCATCGTGGCTCTCGTCTTCGCCGCGGCGTGCGGCGGCACGACCACCACGTCGACGTCCGGCGGCGCGACCGCCACCGCGTCGGCCGGCACCGCAGGCGGCAGCCCGGCCGCGGGCGCCCCCTCATTCGGTCAGGTCCTGACGTCGGGGAAGGCCATCGAGTACAAGGCGACGTACAAGCTCACCGCGACCGGCGGCGGCGCCGGCTTCAGCGGCGAGCAGTCGTGGTTCTTCAAGCCGCCGCGGGCGCGCTTCGACTTCGTGAGCACGGCTCCGTCCCAGTCCGGACAGTCGGGCACGGTCTCG
>DATEDV010000100.1:0-4202 GCA_035281485.1 Candidatus Limnocylindria bacterium
TCGCAAGCTCAACATCCTCGACCCGCACGTGATGCCCAGGGCGACCGATCACATCCCGGAGATGCTCGCGCTGATCCAGCGGCTCATCGACAAGGGCAACGCATACATCGCGGTCGACGGCGTGTACTTCGACATCACGACGTTCCCGGGCTACGGGACACGCCTCAACGCCGAGCTGCCTCAGGAGCGTGAGGCCGGCAAGCGCGTCGAGGTGAATCCGAACAAGCGGCATCCGGCCGACTTCGCGCTCTGGCGCGCGAAGAAGCCCGGCGATCTGCAGTTCTGGGACTCGCCGTGGGGTCCGGGCAATCCCGGATGGCACATCGAGTGCTCAGCCATGTCGATGAAGTACCTCGGCGAGACGCTTGACATCCACTCCGGCGGTGAGGACCACCTCTTTCCTCACCACGAGTGCGAGATCGCGCAATCGGAGGCGGCCACCGGAAAGCCATTCGCCCGGTGCTGGACGCATGTGCGCTTCCTCAAGGTCGAAGGCGGTGCGATGCACAAGTCGATCGGCAACGTGTACCTGCTGAGCGACCTCGAGTCGTGGGGATTCGAGCCGCTCGCGTTCCGCATGCTGGTGCTGAACAACAAGTACCGCCAGCCGCTCGACTTCACGCGTGAAGGCCTGCAGGCGGCGCAGAACCGCCTCGACCGCTGGCGCGGGATCGTCGCGGAGGCGTGGCAGGCGACCGGCGGCACGGCGATCGACGTATCGCCCCAGGACGCGAATCGCTCCGAATTCGTGGCCGCGCTCGCGGACGATCTCAACACCCCCGCCGCGCTGGCGCAGGCAGAGGCGGTCCTCGATCAAGCCGCGACCGGCAACGTCGATCAGAAGCGGCGCGCGCTCGAGGTGCTGTTCGACATGGATCAGGTGCTCGGGCTGTCGCTGCGCGATCGCGCGAGCGACACCGATCTGAGCGACGAGGAGCGCGCGATGCTCGCGGAGCGGGACGCCGCGCGTGCGGCAGGCGACTACAAGCGTTCGGACGAGCTGCGCGCGGAGCTCGAACGCCGCTTCGGCATCCGCGTGAAGGACACCAAGGACGGCACGCGCTGGGAGCGCATCCGTCGCAAGGGAGCGTGACGATGGAAGAGTTCGAGAGACGGCCCGAGAACGACGGACGCGCCGATGTGCCCGCCGACACTGCGCGGTCCGAACCCGAGCGGTCCGATGCCGGCCCGTCCGAAAGCGAACGTCCCGATGCTGGATCCGCTGAACGAGCGATGGCGCCGGCACCGGCGGGTGCCGACGACTTCGCGCGCCGCCGACGGCGCGGCCGGCGCGGCCGCGGCGGTGGTGGTGGCCAGCGCTTCGGAGCGCCCGGGCCACGGGGACCGATGCCGCCACGACCGTACCCGCAGCGAGGGCCCATGCCGCCGCGGCCGATGGCGCCGCGGGACGACGAAGAGTCGTCGCAGGCGCGCGAGCTTGCCGCATACGAGCGGCGGCAGCAGGCCCAGCGTCAGCGGACCCAGGGTGGATGGCGCGGCGGCAACCGCGGCTGGGTCCCGGGCGTCGGGACCAGCGGTGGTGGCGGCGGCTTCTATCCGCGCGGTCCGCGACGCGGCCCGGGTGGCCAGGCGCAGTACAGCGAGACGATCCGCCGCGCGACCGCCGGCCCGCGGACGTCGGCGGCGCCGTCGCACGATGCCGGCGAGCCGATCGCGGGCCCGCATGCCGTCATCGAAGCGATGCGCGCGGGGCGGGTCATCAAGCGGCTCTACGTGTCGAACGAGCGGGGGACGCGCACCGGCCCGGTGAACGAGCTCATCACCGAGGCGCAGGAGCGCCGGATCTTCGTCCGCTACGTCGACAAGCTAGAGGTGCAGCGGCTGTCACCGATCGAGAACCATCAGGGCGTCGTCGCCATCGTCGAGGGCAAGGCCGGCGTCGAGCTCGACGAGCTCCTCCTTCACCTCGACGCCGTGTCCGACCCTGCGCTGGTCCTCGTCATCGACTCGCTGCAGGATCCGCAGAACTTCGGGGTGCTGCTGCGCTCCGCGGAGGGAGCGGGGGTCGCCGGCGTGATCATTCCGCGGCATCGCAGCGTGGGTCTGACCCCGGCGGTCGCCAAGACGAGCGCCGGCGCTAGCGAGCACCTGATGATCGCGGACGTCGCGAATCTGCGGCAGGCGATCGATGCATTGAAGGAGAAGGGCGTCTGGGTCATCGGGACCGACGAGAGCGGCGACATGCTGTATGACGAGGTCGACTACCGCGGGCCGAGCGCCATCGTCATCGGGGGCGAGGGCGAGGGGATCCGGCGGCTCGTGCTGGAAGGCTGCGATCAGGTCGTGCGTATCCCGATGGAAGGGCACGTCTCGTCGCTCAATGCTGCGGCGGCCGGCACCGTCCTTCTCTACGAGGCGCTGCGACAGCGCCGACGCGACGCGGCTCCGCCTGACACGCGTACGCCGCGCCCGCCGGCACCGGTGCAGGTCCCCGAGGATGTCGCCGCCGACGGCGAGTTCGCCGAGGGCGATGAGGACGTCGTTGTCGAGGCGGAGCGGGCGGAGGATCCACGCGCGGAGGCGGGCGTCGAGACGTCGGCGCGCGATGACACGACGTCGGCTGACCACGAGGCAGACCAGACGCAGGACGTGCTCGCGCCGCAGGACGAGCTCACACCGCAGGACGAGCACGCGGCGGACGCGGTGGCTGACGACACACCCGCGCGGAAACCTGCCGCCAAAAAGCGCGTGACGCGTACGCGTGCCAAGAAGAAGTCCGAGGAGTAGGCCACAGGAGGGCGGGCGTCGACCGCACGTAGGGCCGCCCGAAATGTGAGCTGGCTCGCGCTCTCTTCATCGCTCGTGCTGCGCGCTCACGCGCGTCACCGCATCGCGGGATGACCGGGGGACCACCGCATCTGCACCGCTGATGCGTCCGTACCACGTGCGTCGGAGGTGACGACGTGAGTCGACGCATCTTCTCATTCCTGACGACGACCCTCCTCGCGATCGCGATCAGCGTCGTGCCGCAGGCTCAACGGGCGGCGGCGGCCGGCCCGACGATGCTTCATCCGCTGCTCGCTGTGCGACCGGTCGTGGGTGGGCTCGTCACGCCAACCAGCATCGCGTTCCTCGGAGCGAACGATCTGCTCGTCCTCGAGAAGAACACCGGACAGGTGAAGCGCGTGGTGAACGGCGCTGTCGCGGGCGTGGTGCTCGATCTGCCGGTGAACTTCGCATCGGAGCGCGGACTGCTCGGCGTCGCGCTCCATCCGCGGTTCCCGCAGACACCGCACGTGTACCTGTACTGGACCGAAAGCTCGACCGGCGCCGATACGAACGTCACGGCGGATGTGCCGCTCCTGGGCAACCGCGTCGATCGTTTCGTGTGGAACGGCTCGGCGCTCACGGCGGACATCAACCTGATCAGGCTGCGTGCGTTCCAGGCCGACCCCGGCCAGCCGCAGCGGGGTAACCACGACGGCGGCGTCATCCGGTTCGGACCGGACGGGAAGCTCTACATCATCATCGGCGACGTCGGCCGGCGCGGTCAGATGCAGAACCTTCCGCAGGGATGGTCGCCGGGCCAGCCCGACGACGAGTTCGGCGGTCCGGAGCCTGACGACGCGCATCTCACCGGCGTGATCCTGCGTCTCAACGACGACGGATCGACGCCGACCGACAACCCGTTCTTCGCGGCGGGTTCCGCTATGGGTGGCCAGGTCGGCGCGAACGTGCGGAAGATCTTCGCGTACGGCATGCGCAACAGCTTCGGCATGGCGTTCGACCCGATCTCCGGCGCGCTCTGGCAGCAGGAGAACGGGGACGACAGCTTCGACGAGCTCAACCGCATCGAGGCCGGCATGAACGGCGGATGGATCCAGGTCATGGGGCCTCTCGATCGCATCGCGCAGTTCAAGAGCATCGAGCTGTCGATCGGCGGCGCGAGCCTGCAGCAGATCCGGTGGCCGCCGACGAACATCGCGGACACGCCTGCGGAGGCGCGCTCGCGCATGTTCATGCTGCCGGGCGCGCGCTACAGCGACCCCGAGTTCAGCTGGAAGTTCGCCGTACCCCCGGCTGCCATCGGCTTCGTCGCCGGACGCGGACTCGGCGCGCAGTTCGAAGGGGATCTCTTCGTCGGCGCGGCGACCCCAGCCACCGTCGGCGGATATCTCTTCCGCTTCCAGCTCACCGGTAATCGGCAGAGGATCGCGGTCGATGACCCACGCCTGGAGGAC
>DATEDV010000101.1:0-5437 GCA_035281485.1 Candidatus Limnocylindria bacterium
ATGTCCTCGTCCAGAGCGGCGGCGTTCGCGAAGTCCTCGCGCGTCACCTCCGTCCACACCAGCTGGCCGTCCTGCTCGCGCTGGAGCCGCGCGAACGCGTACCCCCAGAGCTTCAGCGCCTGGAAGCGCTTGTTGCGGAACACGTTGTAGGTGATGGACTGGAGATCGGCGCCCGCGGCCCGCAGCTTCGCCGCGCGCTCCAGCGCGCGCGCGTCCGTCGATGGGAACTGGAACGAGCCGGTGTCGGTCATGATGCCGAC
Organism: Candidatus Limnocylindria bacterium; assembly: GCA_035281485.1. Lineage (GTDB taxonomy): Bacteria > Chloroflexota > Limnocylindria > P2-11E > P2-11E > CF-39. The sequence continues at coordinate 261 of DATEDV010000101.1, forward strand.
GAGCGCCGCTGTCGCCATCTCGGGCGTCCAGGTCACACCGAGCTCGTCGATCACGCGGGACACGAGCTCGGCGGTCGCGGCGGACGAGACGTCTACCAGGTTCACCGAGCCGAAGCGATCGTTCGATGCGTGATGATCGATGTTCACGAGCGTCGGTCCGTCGGGCAGCGCGAATTTCGCGCGCTCCGCGGACCCGAAGTCGACCGTCACGATGAGGTCCGCCGACGCCGGGGGCGGCTCGGTGGTGTAGCGATCTGCCCACGCCAGGAACTTCGCGGGGTCGGGGACGGGATCGGCGCAGTGCAGGCTCACACGCTTGCCGAGGGAGTCGAGCGCGAGGCCGAGCGCGACACCCGACCCGATCGTGTCCGGGTCGGGGTCGCGGTGGGAGACGATCGCCACCGTCTTCGCGCCTCGGAGCGTCTCGACGAGCTCCTTCACTCGCGGCCCTCCCGCTGGCGTGCCTCGCGCAGCAGTGTTGAGATGCGCGCGGCGCGCTCGGCGGTCTGATCGGACACGAACACGAGATCGGGCACGTAGCGAAGCTCGGTCCGCGCGCCGATCTCGTGGCGCAGGTAGGGCCGCGCCTCGTTCAGTGCTGTCATCGTCGAACGGACCTGCTCCTCGTCGCCGAGCACGCTCACGTGGACCTTCGCGCTGCGGAGATCGGAGGTGATCTCCACCGCTGTCACGGTCGCGAACGCGATGCGTGGATCGCGCAGCTCCTCGCTGATGATCATGCCCAGCTCGCGCTGCAGCAGCGCGTTGACGCGGTCCGCCCGTTTGTACGCCAACGACCGTTACCTTGGCTTTGGCTGGACGGTGTACGCCTCGATGACGTCGCCGACCTGGATGTCGTTCGTGTTGAGCACGATGCCGCACTCGAGCCCGGCGGCGACCTCGCGCACGTCATCCTTCACGCGCCGCAGGGATTCGATGTTCCCGTCATGCACCGCCGAGCCGCCGCGGAGCAGACGCGCCTGCGCGCCGCGCCGCATGGCACCGTCCAGGACGCCGCAGCCGGCGATGACGGTCTTACCGGCCGTGAATATCTGCCTGACCTCGGCGTGACCGATCACCGTCTCGACCATGACCGGCTCCAGCATCCCGGTGAGCGCCTTCTGCACTTCATCGAGGAGCTCGTAGATGACCTTGTACTGGCGCACGTCCACGTTCGTCTGATCCGCGACGCGCTTCGCCGGCGCCTCCATCTTCGTGTTGAACCCGATGACCACGGCGCCGGATGCCGCGGCGAGCGTCAGGTCCGACTCGGTGATGTCGCCGACCGCGTCGTGGATGACCTGGAGGCCCACCTCGTCCTGTGGGATCTTCGCCAGCGCGCCCTTGATCGCCTCGAGCGATCCCTGGACGTCGGCCTTGAGGATGAGCTTGAGCTCCTTCGCCTTGCCCTCTTTCACCTGCGCGAACATCTCGTCGAGCGTGGCGGGCTTCTCCGACGCGCCAGCGCCGGCCCGATCACGCGCGTTCGCGGCGACGAGCGCCTTGGCGGTCTTCTCGTCGGCCACGGCGCGGAAGACGTCGCCGGCCTCGGGGACGCCGGGCAGCCCAAGGATCTCGACCGGCCGCGAAGGCTCCGCGCGGCCGACGGGCTTTGCCTTGTCGTCGGTCATCGCGCGGACGCGCCCGTAGGTGGTTCCCGCGACCACAAGATCTCCGCGCTCGAGCGTGCCGGTCTGCACCAGCACTGTCGCGACCGGGCCGCGCCTCGTGTCGAGGTGCGCCTCGACGACGCGTCCGATCGCGGGCCGGTCCGGGTTCGCGGTGAGCTCGGCGACGTCGGCGACGAGGAGCACGGTCTCCACCAGGTCGTCCAGGCCCATCTTGGTCCGTGCCGACACCGGCACCAGGGGCGTGTCGCCGCCGTACTCCTCGATCGTGACGTTGTGATCGGCGAGCTGTGCCTTCACCTGATCCGGATTCGCGTCGTTCTTGTCCATCTTGTTCAGCGCTACGACGATCGGGACGCCCGCCGCCTTCACATGCGAGATCGCCTCGATCGTCTGTGGCTGCACGCCGTCATCCGCCGCGACGACGAGGATCGCGACGTCGGTGATCTGCGCCCCCCGGGCGCGCATGGCGGTGAACGCCTCGTGGCCGGGGGTGTCGAGGAAGGTCACCTTTCGGTCGTTGTATTCGATCTGGTAGGCGCCGATGTGCTGCGTGATGCCGCCCGCCTCGCGCGCGGTCACGTTCGTGGTGCGGATCGCGTCGAGGAGGCTGGTCTTTCCGTGGTCGACGTGGCCGAGGATCGTGATGACCGGCGGACGTGGCTTCAGCTTGGTCGGGTCCTCCTCGGTCCATAGCTCCGGCTTGAGCGGGAGCGCCTCGGCCTCCGTCTCCTCCGCCGGCGGCGCGGCCTCTTCTTCGGCCTTCGTCTCGATACCGAGCTCGGTCGCAACGAGCGTCGCGGCGTCGAAGTCGATCGTCGTGTTGATCGACGCCATCGTTCCCATGTTCACGAGGGCGCGCATGAGGTCGACGATGCTCACGTCGAGCAGCGTCGCGAGCTCCCGGACGGAGACCTGCTTCGGCAGAACGACCGGAGGTCGGCCCTCGATGACCGCGACCGCTGGCGCGGCCTGCTCCACCGGCGCGACCGGCGCCGGGTTGCGCTGTGGCCTGCGCCCGCGCGGACGGGGGCCGCGCTGTGGCGGGAACCGCCGGGGTCGTGCTTTGGGCATTACGCGGTCTCCTTCTGACGCACCTGCGCTGCTTGCTCCAGTTCTATCTTCAATCGTTCCGCGGTGGCGGCGTCCACCGTCACCTCGAGCGCCTTGGCGAGCGCTCCCTCGCGTAGGCCCCGGTCCAGGCAGGCCGGATCGGGGTCGAGGTACGCGCCCCGCCCGGGAGCCTTGCCGCGAAGGTCCACCGTGAGCTCACCAGCGGGCGAGCGCACGATGCGCACAAGCTCCCGCTTCGCACGGACAGTGTGGCAGGCCACGCACGTTCGCTGCGGAAGGGGCCGCCGGCCCGCGCCCGCGGTCCCCCTCGGGCTAACGGCGTTCCTTCTTTTTCTTGCCTCCGAGGAGCGCTCGGTCCTCTTCATCCAGCTCCTCCTCGTCCGCCATCGCCGACTCGGCTTCCACCTCGGCGATGAGGTCGTGGCTGGGCTCGGCGTCTTCTTCGACCACCGGCTCGGGCTCGACGGCGACAGCGACCGGCTCGGGCTCCGGCTCGGGCTCGAGCTCGGCGCGCACCTCGGACTCGCTGCGGATGTCGATGCGCCAGCCGGTGAGCTTGGCCGCCAGCCGCGCGTTCTGGCCTTCCTTGCCGATCGCCAGCGACAGCTGCCGGTCGGGGACCACGACGTACGCGGTCTTGTCGTCGGTGACGATGTCCACGCGCACGACGTGAGCCGGCTCGAGCGCGTTGGCGACGTACTGCTCGGGCTTCTCGTTCCACTCGATGATGTCGATCTTCTCGCCGCCGAGCTCGTTCACGATCGCCTGCACGCGCAGGCCGCGCTGACCGATGCAGGCGCCACGGGCGTCGATGCCGGGCTGGCGCGCGCGGACCGCGATCTTGGTCCGCGAGCCGGCCTCGCGCGCGATGCCGACGATCTCGACCTGGCCGTGGTAGATCTCGGGCACCTCGAGCTCGAAGAGACGCTTCACGAGCGCCTTGTGCGAGCGGCTGACCATGATCTGGGGGCCACGCAGCGTGCGGCGGACCTCGACGACCACGACCTTGCGGTGCTGGCCGATGAAGTAGCGCTCGTGCGGCGCCTGGTCGGCGCGCGGAAGGATGGCTTCGGCCTTGCCGAGCTCCATGATCGCGGAGCCGGCCTCGAAGCGGCTGATCTGCCCGTTGATGATGTCGCCCTCGCGGTCGGCGTACTCGGCGAACACCTGCTCGCGCTCCGCCTCACGCAGGGATTGCTGGATCACCTGCTTCGCCGTCTGTGCGCCGATGCGGCCGAGCGCGGCGGCCGACTCCTCCAGAGGGACGATGTCGCCGAGCTGGGCGTCCGATTTGATGCGCTGCGCGGCCTTCAGCTCGATCTGGAGCTTGGGGTCCTCCACCTTCTCGACAACGGTCTTGAGGAGGTAGACCTTGAAGGCGCCGGTGGTGATGTCGACCTTGACGTCGATGTTCTCTTCGGCGCCGTAGGCGCGCTTGAGCGCCCGGGCGATGATGTCGCCGACGACCTCTTTGGGGAGCCCCTTCTCGGCGGAGAGCTGTGCAAGACCGGTCACCAGTTCTCGGTTCATCGCCGGCGCTCCCCTCTTCTTCAATTAGCCAACCCCGGTCCGTCACCAGGCGACAAAAAAAGTGGGGGTCGACCCACTTTCAGTGCCGCCCACGGCTCCCGGGCATCGACCGGTTGCCGCTGGATGAAATTGTATCAAAGGGGAGCAACCTCGGGCTTTGGCCGCCGCCCGCTCTTTAGGTGAGGTTGTTCCCGATCATCGAGAACTGATTCGAGAGCTGGTCCCTGAGAAAGATCATCGCGACGATCACAGCGATCGCGATGACCGCGATGATGAGTGCGTATTCGACCAAGCCTTGCCCTGACTCGTCTATCCAAAATCGACCCATTCCCACTCCTTACAGGCGGGTCGGCGGCCGTCGATAGCGTGCCATGCCACCCAGACGCCTGCTAGTACGGAGCGGCGTCGATGCGCCTACCGTCACCGTCCTGCGACCCCCGCGCGCCCCGCCGACCGCAGCGCGGCGGTGACGCGCTCCTCGGTCGTGGCGGAGCCCGCCGGTGGGCCGCCGCGCAGCGCCGACAGCGCTTCCGCCGCGGTATAGCCGAGCGCCTGGAGGGCGGCCGCGGCTTCATCTTCAGTCAGCAGTCCCGTCGGCTCGCGCTCCGCTCCGGTACGCGCGATCCTGCCCTTCAGGTCGACGATGAGCCGCTCGGCGGTCTTCTTTCCCACCCCGGGCGCGCGAGCGAGCGCCGCGGCGTCGCCCGCGGCGATCGCGGCAGCGAGCGCCGCCGGACTCGACACGGACAGCAGCGACAGTCCGGCCTTCGGTCCCACGCCAGAGACGGTGATGAGCAGCTCGAAGAGCGCGAGCTCCTCGCGCGTCTCGAAGCCGAACAGCTGCTGCGCGTCGTCACGCACGACGTGATGCGTGTGCAGCCGCACGACGTCGCCAGAGGGATGGCGGGGCACAAAGACTTTGTAGCCGACGCCACGCACATCGAC
>DATEDV010000102.1:0-3777 GCA_035281485.1 Candidatus Limnocylindria bacterium
GGCAGCGGCAAGACGACGTTCGCTCGCGCGCTTGCGGCGATCCTCGGCGTGACTCATGTGGAGCTCGACGCGCTGTTCTGGGAGCGCGACTGGAAGATGGCCGACCTCGATGTCTTCCGTGCGCGTGTGTCGACGGCGATCGCGGAGGACGGTTGGGTCGTGGACGGCAACTACCGCGCCGCCGGCGCGCTGGAGCTCGTCTGGTCACGCGCGGACACGGTGGTGTGGCTCGACTACGGGCTCCCGCTCACCCTCGCGCGTCTCTTCCGCAGGATCGTCGCGCGGATCCGTGACGGCAGGGAACTGTGGCCGGGTACCGGCAACCGCGAGACGATCCGCAACGCGTTCCTGCAACGCGACCCGCTGCTCCTCTTTGCGCTTCGCACGCACAGGGGCCGCCGGCGGCGCCTCGGCGAGCTAGTCGCGCGTCCCGAGTACGCGCATCTGGCCGTGCACCGCTTCCGCACGCCGGCGGATGCCGAGCGCTGGCTCGCGGCGCAACGTAGCGTCGCCTCGCCGCGTATATAGGTGTCGTGACCACCCTGTCCGCGACCCGCACCGCCGCGCTGCCACGGGCCGAGGGGCTCGGGGTGCGCTTCGACTGGCTGGTGGTCGGCGCGAGCGCGTGGCTGCTCGGCGGCCTCTACTGGGACGGCTGGGCGCATGGCTACGGGCTGCCGGACTCGTTCTGGACGGTCTGGCACGCCGCGTTCTACTCGGGCTACGCCGCAGCGGCGGTCGTGATCCTCGGCGCCGCTGCGCGCGCCCGTTCGCGCGCGGAGAGCTGGCGCGCCGCGATCCCCGCCGGCTACGAGGCGGCGGCGGTCGGCGTGCTCGTGTTCGGCTTTGGCGGCGCGTTCGACATGGCCTGGCACACGGCGTTCGGGATCGAGCTCGGGACCGACGCGCTCCTCAGCCCGAGCCACCTGGTCCTCGGCCTCGGCATCGCCCTGATCGTGAGCGGTCCGCTCGTCGCGGCCTGGCGTCGCGGTACGTCGGGCGGGCTTGCGGCCCAGCTGCCGGCGGTGCTCTCGCTGACCGCGCTGCTCTCGGTGTTCACGTTCTTCTCGCTATTCGCCGGGCCGTACTCGGGGCTGCTCGGGTCGGGCGCGCGTCCCAACAGCACGACGCTGGTCCGCACGCTGCTCGGCATGTACCTGTTCAGCGCGCTCGTCGTCGGGTGTGCGCTCGTCGCGCTCCGCCGCGGCACGCTGCCGGTCGGCTCGCTCACCGTCCTGCTTGGCCTCAACGGCGTCGCGATGATCCTGATGCAGGGCCACGCACCGCTTGCGATCCAGATCGCGTTCTCGCTCGTCGCCATCGCAGCCGGCGCGGTCGGCGACGTCCTGCTCTGGCGCCTGCGGCCCGGCGACGAGCGGCGGCCGCAGCTCCACGCGTTCGCGTTCCTCTTGCCGGTCGTCTACTTCGCGATCTATCTCGGCGTCGTCATCGCGCTCGTGGGCAGCAGCTGGACCGTGCACGCGCTCAGCGGCATGGTCGTCCTCTCCGGTGTGATCGGGCTGCTGACGAGCTTCGTCTTCGTCGGAGCGCGCCGCTAGACCGCGCGGCTACTCCGTCGCGTCCGCCGCTACGGCGAGTATCCCCTTCCGCGTCAGCGCGAGCCGCACGCCGTGCTCCACGTCGGCGGGGATGCGGCCGCCCAGGCCGCGCAGGATGTCGTCGGGCACCGCGCCGCTCTCCGAGGACAGCATGTCCGCGGCGTTGCGCCGCAGGTCGGGATCGGGCGAGGTGAGATTGCGCGCGATGCGGCGGCCGAAGAGCCGTCGCGTGTGCCAGGCGTTGTACACATACACCAGCGAGAGCGCGGCGCCGGTCGTGAGGAGTGTCACGACGTCGGAGTACCGGAGGCCGGCGATGAGCGCCACCGCGGCGGCCATGTTCCCGACCGCGTTGACGCCGCCCGACAGGAACGCGCGCGCGCGCGGTCGGATGGCCGCGGACACCTGGCTGTAGATGAGCTCGGACGCCGGTCGGTGGATCGCTGGGATCCAGATGCGCTCGCCGAGCTGCAGCGCGATGCCCGCAAGCAGCGTGAGCGCCGCGGCGCCCTGCCGGAAAGAGTCGAACGCGGCCCACGCGTACGTCCCGAGGTACCAGACCGGAAGGAGGAACAGGAGCCAGGCGATGCCGACGCGTCGCAGCAAGCCGCTCGTGAGGAGGCTCTGGATCGCGAGGGCAACGAGCGAGGAGCTCGTATACACGCCCGCGTAGAGCTGGCTGAAGACGTCCTCCTGGTTCGTGCCGCTACCGGAGGTGGACGATTGATCCAGACCCAGGATGTACAGGAAATTCGCGAACTGCATGAGGAAGTACCAGAAGAAGACGCCGACGCCGAACGTGCGCATGAGGCCGTCGCTCGTGACCGCGCGATAACCATCCGCGGACTCGCGGATCGTCGCGCGGAACCCTTCGGGTCGGTGCTTGTCCTCGACCTTCCCAGCGCGCCCCTCGGGGAGGCCGCGATACAGCAGCAGCGCGAGGAAGCACACCGCGAAACCGACCGCCTGCGCACCGATGAAGTTCTCGGCGTGGACGATCGGCGCGATCGCGGCGCCGACCACGCCGCCGATGATCTTTCCCACGAGCACCGAGCCCGCGAAGAACGGGAAGATCCGCTTGGCCTGCTCGGCGTCGTACAGGTTGCCCGCGTACACCCAGAACAGGATGTAGATCGTTTCCTTCACGCCGTGCGCGAAGACGTACGAGATGGGCTGGACGATGCTGCCGATGGCGTTGGTGGTGATCGCGTACTGGATGCCGATCGATAGCAGCGTCACGGAGAAGACGTAGACGAGCAGCATCGTGCGGCGGCGCATGCGGTCGATGAAGAAGAAGATCAGCGCGGAGACCGCGAGCATCGCGATCGGCGTCACGATGTACATCCACGGGATGTTCTGGATCCCGTAGCGCTTCACGAACAGCGCGTCGGCGCCGAGCTTGCCGACCCAGTCCGCGCCGACCATGACCGTCAGCAGGAAGTAGAGGAAGAGGGCGAGGCCCCACTCGCCGCGCCGCAGTGGCATCGCGTCCCGCAGGAGGCGTCGCATCGTTCGAAGTATGTAACGCGGCCCGGCGCGCGACCGTTGTTTTCTAGGAGGCGGCGTGCGCGGCGCGCGTGCCCCCGAGACGGCAACCGGTGTCGACCAGGTCGAGCGCGACCCAGTCGTCGTCCACCTTCGCCTGGAACGTGAACGGCGATGGTCTGCCCGAGTCGATCGCGATCACGACATCCTTCGGGACGGCGACGACGACCCAGGCCACCCCCGGCGCTTCGTCCGCGACGATGCGGGCGTGTCCCCTCTCACCGGTCGCGATCGGTATGCACAGTCGCGTGTCGACGACGTTCTCGCTCGCGTCCATGACGCGCACCGCCGTGGGGACGAGGTCCGCCGTGCCGCCCTCGAGCTGCATCCACTGACGTTCTCCGTCGGTGTGGATGCAGAAGCGGAAGGGCACCTTCGGCAGGAGTCGCATCGCCGGCAGCGGCGCGGAGTCCGGCGTGGCCGGCGGAGGAGTTTGCGCGAGGGGACGCGCCGGCGGCGCGACCAGAGGTGTCGTCGGCGCGACGACGGGCGTCGTTGGTGCGACGGCGGGGGTCGTTGCCGCCGCCGCTGCAGGTGTCGTCGGCGCGAGCGGCATCGGTGCGGGCGCGGCCGGCCGCATCTCCGGAGCGATCGCAACGCCGGTGGGCGGCACGATCGAGCGGACCGCGGTCACGATCTTCTCGGCGGCTTCGTGCAGCTTGGGATGACCACC
>DATEDV010000103.1:0-10197 GCA_035281485.1 Candidatus Limnocylindria bacterium
GAGCACCTCGGCGACAACGTCCTCGTGAACCTCTGCGGCGACCTGTTCGCGCGCGGCGGCGGCGAGAGCGGCGAGGGCTGGCCGGTCGGTCTGGGAGGCAAGACGATCCTCATGAAGGACATGGGCGCCGCGACCAGCGGAACGGCCAAAAGGGCGTGGGCCGACGGTCATCATCTCATCGATCCGCGCACCGCCCTGCCGTCGCGAAGCGACTTGACGGAGGTCTCCGTCCTCGGCGCGAACGCCGCGGACGCCGAGATCTACGCGAAGGTCGCGCTCCTTCTCGGTTCGCGCGACGCGCCGACGTGGCTCGAGTCTCGGTCGGCGGGATGGTCGTTGGCGTAAGAGCAATCGTCGCGGTCTAGGACCCAAGACCGGGACCCTTGCGGGTCCCGGTCCGTCTCAGATCACCGCACGGCTACTTGTCGAGCCAGATGTACTCCCAGCGACCGAAGTTCTGTCCACCAAGGCCGCCCGGCACGACGATGTAGCCCTTCACCTGCTTCGTGGATGCCTCGGCGGTCGGCCGCCACAGCAGGAAGACCCACGGAGCCTCGTCGAGGATGATCCGCTCCGCTTCGAGGTAGATCGCGCGGCGCTGATCCGCGTTCGTCGTCTCCGCGCCCTGCGTGAGGAGCTGGTCGAGGCGCTCGTTCTTGAACTTCGCGGCGACCGCGTGGCCGACCGCGGTCGAGTGGAAGAACGCTCGCAGGTTATCGGGGTCGGGACCGGAGAACGAAAGCCCGTCCATCTGCATCTGGTAGTTGCCGTTGCCGCGGTTCGCGTTGAGCGTCGCGACGTCGATGGCCTTGAACGTGACCTTCAGTCCGAACTTCTGGAACTGCTGGAGAAGGACCTGCGCCGGGTCGTTGTGCGCCGCGAAGGTCGAGAACACGGAGAACTCCATCGGCGGTACGTCCGCCGGCGTGCGGTAGCCGGCCTCGGCGAGGAGCGCGGTGGCCTTGGCGTGGTCCTTCTTGTAGGTGCCCTCGAGCTCCTTCCAGTAGAAGGCGTTGCCGAACTGCTGGAGCGGCCCGTCGATCACGCGGAATTGCCCGCCGAAGGCGAGCTGCATGACCTCCTGGCGGTCGACGACGAAGTTGAGCGCCTGGCGGACCTTCTTGTTGTCCAGCGGAGGCTTGCCGCTATTCAGCCGGACCATGACCCAGCTGACGGAATACGGGTAGGTGCTGAACTTGTCGAGCGTCGCGAGCTCCTGCCACGGAACGTTCTCGATGTAGTCGACCTCGCCCGAGCGCAGCGCGTTCACGCGCGTCTTGTCGTCGGGGATGACGATCTGGATCATCTCGTCCAGGTACGGCAGGCCGGCCTTCCAGTACTTCGCGTTCTTCTTGAACACGTACTGCCCGCCCGGCTCCCAGGTCGTCAGCATGAACGCCCCCGTGCCGTTCGTCTTCTTCCGGAAGTCGAAGCCGGCGGCGATGTCCGTGGCGCTCGCCATGAACATCGTCGAGTTGGAGTCACCCACGAAACGATCGAGGAACGTCACGTTCGGCTTGGCCAGGGTGATGCGGACCGTGAACGGATCCGGCGACTCGATCTTCGTGAACGTCGACACGAACGGGCCCTGCGGTGCCGCCGTCTTGGGATCCTTGATGCGGTTCAGCGACGCGATGACGTCCTCGGCGTCGAACGCGGAGCCGTCGTGAAATACGACGCCCCTGCGCAGCTTGAAGACGTAGGTCGCCGGGTCGGGCTGCTCCCAGCTCTCCGCCAGCGCGCCGGTGATCTTGCCCTGGTCGTTGTACTCGACGAGGCCGTCATAGACGCTGCCCTGGAGCGACACGCTGGACTGGCCCGACGAGACGTGCGGATCGAAGTGGATCGGGTCGCGCACGAGGCCGTAGCGGATGGTGCCGCCGGCCTTGGGCTTCACCTCTGCGGATCCGGATGGGGCCGCGACCCCGCTCGGACCGGCCGAGCAGCTCGCCGCGATGACGGCAAAGACGAACAGGAACGCGGCCGCGCGCGAATAGCGCTTCATCATGTTCCCTCTTCTCATGGACTCCCACACCCGCAGAGTGGCGCGTTCACATGATACGCAGGCGAGGGTCGAGGCTATCCCGCAGTGAGTCACCGATCACGTTGAACGCGAGGACGGCGGCCGAGATCGCGAGCGACGGCCAGATGACGACGTGCGGATTCAGCTGCATGAAGCGCGCGGACTGCTGGATCGAGCGCCCCCAGGACGGAGCCGGTGGCGGCGGACCGAGGCCGAGGAAGCTGAGGCCGGACTCGATGAGGATGGCGCTCCCGATACCGAGCGAGACCTGCACGATGAGGGGCGCGAAGACGTTCGGCAGGATCGCCCGAGCCATGATCCGCCAGGTCCGCGCGCCGATGGCCCGCGCCGCTTCGACGTAATCCTTCTCCTTGGCGGCGAGCGTCACGACATGCGCGACGCGTGCGTACCGCGGGATGAAAAGGATCCCGATCGTGACGATCAGGTTCTCCAGCCTCGGACCCAGGAACGTGAGGACGAAGATCGCGAGTACCAGGGGCGGGAACGACAGCATCGCGTCGACGGCTCGCATGAACGCGGACTCGATCCAGCCACCGAAGTACCCAGCGACAAGGCCCATCGCGGTGCCGGCCGCCGCCGCGATCGCCACGCTCCCGAGGCTCACGAGCATCGTGAGTCGCGCGCCGAGGATGATGCGGGTGAGGATGTCCCTGCCGAACTCGTCCGTCCCGAGCAGGAAGCCTCCCCCTGGCGGCTTCAGCTGCTGCGCGGCATTCACCCGGTCGTCGGGGTACGGCGCGACGAGCGGCCCGAAGAGTGCGAGGAACGTGAGCGCGAGGAGGAAGAGACCCGACACGACGAAACGGGGGTCGGCGATGACGCGCCTCACCCCCTACCGCCTGCGCAGCCGCGGGTTCATGTAGGCGTACGAGAGATCGGTGATGAGGTTGACGATCACGAACAGGGTGGAGAGCAGCAGCACGGTGCCCTGGATCACGGGGTAGTCCCGCGAATCGATCGCCTGCAGGAGCAGCCGGCCGACACCCGGCCAGTTGAAGACGTATTCCACGATGACCGAGCCGGAGAACGCCGCGCCGACCTGCAGGCCGATGACCGCGAGGATCGGCAGCATCGCGTTCTTCAGCACATGGCGATACACCAGCACGCGCTCCCGCAGGCCCTTGGCCCGCGCGGTGCGCACGTAGTCGAGGCCGAGCTCCTCCACGACGGTGGTGCGCGTCATGCGCATCGTGACCGCGAGCGGCGCGAGGGCGAGCGCGATGGTCGGCATCACCATGTAGCGGATCGATCGCAGCGGGTCCTGCGTGAACTCCGAGTACCCCGACGAGGGCAGCCACTCGAGCTGGATCGCGAGGAGCAGCACCATCACGTTCCCGATGACGAACACCGGGACCGAGAAGCCCACGAGCCCGATGACGGAGAGGACCGGATCGAGCAGGCGCCCGCGGGCGCGCGCGGCGAGGACGCCGATCGCGATCCCGATGAACGAGGACAGCAGCAGCGCGGGGACCATGAGCTGCAGCGTGCGCCCGAGCCGGAGTCCGAGGTCGAGCGCGACCGGCCGCCCGCTCGTGAGCGAGCTTCCAAGGTCGCCCCGCACGAGCCCCCCGAGATAGCTCGCGTACTGATCCGGCAGGGAGCGGTCGAGCCCGAGCCGCTGACGCACCGTCGTCAGCTGCGCCTCCGTCGGCTGGAAGGTCTCGCCCGCGCCGAGGATCGCCATCGCGGGATCGCCCGGGAGCAGACGGACGAACATGAAGACGACGGTCGTGACCAGCCAGATGAGCACGACGGTGATGAACAGCCGGCGGACGAGGAACGCGGTCACGGCCCCGCCTACGATACGGCGCGAGGGAGCGTGCTCTCACGATGCTGCTGAACAAGACGCGCGAGAAGGTCGAGCGGGGCGAGGTCACGTACGGGACGCTGCTGTCGTTCCCGTCGACGGACCTCGTGCGCTTCTACGGTCTGGTGGGATACGACTGGGTCTTCATCGATGCCGAGCACGATCCCGTTTCGCCGGAGACGGTCGCGCGACTCGTCGAGGCCTGCCACCTCGTGGGCATCACCCCCTTCGTCCGCGTTCCCGAGAGCACGCCCGGGACGATCCTCCGCTACCTCGAGGCGGGAGCGATGGGCATCATCGTTCCCCACCTCGGCGCTGCCGCGGACGCGCAGGCCGCTGCGGACGCGGTCCGCTTCGGACCCGATGGACAGCGTGGGGCGGGCAGCACCGGCCGCACGAACGACTTCGGCCTCACGCGCACGCCGGCCGAGTACTTCGCCGCCGCGAACAGCACGCTCTGGGTCTGGGGTCTGGTCGAGGACGAGCCGGGGATCGATCATCTCGACGAGATCCTCGCGGTCGGCGGCCTGGATGTCGTCGGTGTCGGCCCGGGCGATCTCGCGATGTCGCTCGGCATGCGCGGACAGGCCGGCGATCCGAAGGTGCGCGCGCTCGTCGAGAAGGCCGACCGCCGCATCGCGAGATCGGGCAAGCACCTCATGTCCCTCGTGATCACGCCCGAGGACAACGCGGCCGCCGTCGCGCGGGGCGCCAGGCTCATCCTCACCAACGCCACGCCGCTCCTCGCGCGCGCGTGTCGCGCCTTCCTCGCGGACCTGAAGGCCGCCACCAAGTAGCCGGTGCTCAGCGCACCAGCGCGAGCTTCTGGAAGGTGTGGCAGTCCGGCGACACGAGCCCGTCGCGGACGCCGATCGTCCAGGTGACCTCGGCGACGTAGAGATCGCCGTTCGCGTCGATGGCCAGGCCGTGCGGCGCGACGAAGTTCCCGGGCCGGCACGGATCCGCGGCACCCCATCGCTCGTCGAACGCGCCCTCGTCGCCGATGCGCTCGAGGACCGCACCGTTCGCGTCGAGGATGGCGATGCGGCTCGGAAGGTGCTTCGCGATCGGGCCGTTGCGGAACGACGTGTTGCCCGCGCGCCAGGTGAGCTCCGCGACGATCGCGCGGCCCGCCGCGTCGAACACCAGCTGCATCGGCCGCTGGACCTCCGTCCATTCGCCCAGGTACTCCCCCTCCGGGCTGAAGATCTGGATCCGGTCGTTCTCGCGATCCGCCACGAAGACGCGCCCGTCGGCATGGATCGCGATGCCGTGCGGGGTCCGGAACTGCGCCGGTCCGCTGCCGGGCTCGCCCCAGGAGTGCAGCAGCGTCCCGTTCGCTGAGAAGCGATGCACGCGGGCGTTCCCATAGCCATCGGCGACGTACAGGTCGCCGTTCGCCGCGATCGCGAGATTCGTCGGCCGGTTGAACGGCGGTCCGCCGCGGGCCACCGACGCGACGGTCTTCCCGTCATACCCGGTGTCGGACGGCCGGCCGCTCGTGCCGAGCGTGAGCAGAAGCTCCCCGTCGCTCGTGTAATGACGCGCCGTATGGTCGCTCTCGTCGATCAGCCAGAGCGTGTCGTCCGGTGCGACCGTGAGCCCGTGCGCGCGGAGCGAGAAGAGTCCCTCACCCCAGGAGCGGATGAATCGCCCGTCGCGCTCGTAGACCATGACGGGGTGGTCGCCGCGGCAGAAGAGATACACGCGGCCACGCGAGTCGACGCCGACGGCCGCCACGTCGCGATGCGCATAGCCGGCCGGGAGCTGCTCCCAACCGGCGAGCGGCGTGTACGTCGGAGCGGTCTGCGCTGGCACGGAGCGGCAGACTACAGCGCCGCGACATACGATGACGAATCCGCTCCGCATGAGCGACGGGGAGATCGATGACGGCCACACACGCTGAGCGCTTTCGGAGGCTCGTCACGCCGTGGGTGAGCGACGCCCAGGGGTCGTTCGGTGTCATGCACGCGGACATCAAGAGCCTCGTGCCGGGCGCGACCGCGGCGGGCCCCGCGTTCACGGTGCTCTGCTACCCCGGCAGCATCATCACCGTGCACAAGGCGCTCGCCGAGGCGAAGGCGGGTGACGTGCTGGTCATCGCGGGCGACGGCGACGACCGCGGCGCGCTCTTCGGCGAGATCATGGCGACGGCCGCCAAAGCGCTCGGCCTCGCGGCGGTCGTCATCGATGGGCCGGCACGGGACGCGGCCGGGATCCGCGAGATCGGCCTCCCGGTCTACGCCCGCTCCGTCACACCGCGCGTCGGCACGAACCGGCGCGTCGGCAAGACGAACGTGCCGGTGTCCTGCGGCGGGGTCGCCGTCCGTCCGGGGGACTGGATCATGGCCGACGACGACGGCGCCGTGGTCGTCCCGGCGGCGGACGTGGAGACCGTGCTCGCCGCCGCCGAGCAGGCCGATGCGAAAGAACGGAAGTTCGTCGAGCGGATCGACGCAGGTGAGCTGACGATCGACATCCTCGGCATGCGGGACATCGTCTACCCGAAGAGCTGATCACGCCGGTGGAGGGCGCTCGATGAACAAGGTGCGCATGCAGGACCTCACGTGGGTGGAGGTCGAAGAGAGGATGAGGGCGGACGTGACGGTCCTGGTGCCCTTCGGCTCGCAGGAGCAGCACGGCCCGCACGCGCCGATGGGCGACTTCATGATCTGCGAGGCCATCGCCGTCGCCGTCGCCGAGCGGACCGGGTCGATCGTCGCACCGGTCATCGCCGGCGGATACTCCGAGTACTTCAAGCCATATCCCGGAACGATCAGTCTCCGGTCGTCGACGCTGGGCGCACTCCTCGGGGACTACGTCGACTGCCTGGTCGGCCAGGGCTTCGGCCGGATCATCTTCTTCAACGGGCACAACGGGAACCTCGGGACGATCGACCACACGGTGCGCAAGATCCGCGTCGAGAAAGGCATCCGGATCCCCTCGCTGAACGTCATCGGGTTCCGGACCCCGGAGCTGATGAAGGAGCTCTTTCCGGTGGGCGGCCTCGGTCACGGCGGGGCCGCGATGATGGCCCTCTTCCAGCACCTCGACCCGACGGCCGGACGGCCGGACCTCGCCGCCGCCGGCAAGATGCATGACTTTCACGGGCTGAAGGTCACCGGCATCAACACCGTGGACTTCAAGGGGTTCCCGGTGAACATCCACTTCAACTACGACGAGATAACGGATCCATCCGGCATCGTCGGAGACGGTCGGGAATCCAGCCCGGAGAAGGGCAAGCGATGGTTCGACCTGATCGTCGAGAACGCGAGCGCTTTCGTGGAGTGGTCGAAGGGCGTCTCGTGGAAGGTCTGAGCGCGCCTCGGATCTAGTGCAGCGGCGGGCGCGACGGCTTTCCGCCGGAGAGGGTCTCGAACGCGTGCGCGGCGCGGAACAGCATGGTCTCGCCGAACGGGCGCGCCGCGAGCTGCACGCCGATCGGCAGACCTGACCGGCTGCGGCCGTTCGGGACGGAGATCGCCGGCACGGCCGCGAGGGAGAAGGGGCCGGTGTGCGATCCGCGTTCCCAGAAGCGGAAGAGGTCGTCCCGGGTCCAGGTGAGCTTCGGCGCGGCATCGAGGCGGGCCGCCGGGGCGGGCGCCGTCGGACACAGGAGGACATCGAAGCGGTCGAACGCCGAGCGGATCTCGTTGCGGATGAGCACGCGCGCCTGCTCGACCCGCAGGGAGAGCGCGTTCGGGAGGAGGCTCGCCGCGATCATGCGGCGGCGCGGCCCCGAGTCGAAGCTGTCCGGCGCGCTCAGCCGCAGCCTGCGGTGCTCGAGCGCGGCGCCGGAATCCGCGATCGCCGCGAAGACCACACCGGCGATGCGGAACAGCGGGAGCGACACCTCCTCGACGGCCGCACCGGCGCGCGCGAAGACGGCCGCGGCCGCCTTCGTCGCGTCCCGCACCTCGGGATCGAGGAACGAGCTGTCCATCAGCTCGCGGATCACGCCGACGCGCAGTCCCTTCGCGTCGCCGTCGAGCGCGGCGGGGTAGTCCGGCACCGGGAGGCGCGCGGAGAAGACGTCGTGCGGGTCGTGCCCGGCGATGACGCTCATGAGCAGCGCGCTCTCCGCGACGGTGCGGGTCATCGGCCCGGCCGTGTCCAGCGACCAGTTGAGCGGGATGATCCCGTGCCGGCTCACCCGGCCCCAGGTGGGCCGCACGCCGACGACGCCGTTGTAGGAGGCGGGGTTCCGGATCGAACCGCCGGTGTCCTCGCCGAGCGCCGCCGCGCAGAGGCCCGCCGCGACCGCGATGCCCGGGCCGGTGCTCGACGCGCCGGCGTCGTGCTCGGTGTTCCACGGGTTGCGCGGCTGGCCGAACGGCCAGTCGCGGGTCCCCAGGAGACCGGCCTCCGGCATGTTCAGCTTGCCGAGGAGGATCGCGCCCGCGGCGCGCAGGCGCGCGATGGCGGTCGCATCGTCCGTCGGGACGAAGTCCGACAGCGCGCGCATGCCGTTCGTCGTCCGGACCCCACGCGTGAGGAACTGGTCCTTGGCCGCGATGGGAACGCCATGCAGCGGTCCGAGAGGTTCACCGCGCTTCACGGCCGCATCCGCCGTGCGCGCCTGCGCCAGCGCGTCGTCGCCGCACACCGTCACGTAGGCGTGGAGGCGATCGTCGTACCGAGCGATGCGCTCGAGGTAGAGCTCGACGAGCTCGACGCTCGAGAGCGCGCCTTCGCGGATGCGCTGCGCGAGGATCTGGACAGGCGCGAACGCGAGCTCCTCGCTCACGGAAGATCGGTCGGGTGCGGAGCCGCGGGGACCGGCGCGATGCCGTCGAGGGGCAGCGCGTCGAGACCGGCGAGCGCCTCGAGGAAGGCGTTCACGCGCACGGTCACTTCCGGCAGGTCGTCAGCGGAGATCTCGGTCGCCGCGGCGCGGCCCATGGCCGCGACCTCGGCCTCGCTCAGCTCGGCCCGCACCTACGCGGCCCAGACCTGGCCGAACACGCGGAGCCAGTTCCCTCCGATGACCTTCGCGATGTCCTCGTCGCTGTATCCGCGCGCGACGAGGCCGCGCACGACGTTCGGCCATTCCGCGATGCTGCTGAAGCCCTCGGCCGCCATGGTCTCCCAGACGAAGCCGCTCGGATACCAGCGCTTCGTCGTGGTCTCCCAGGACAGCTTCGTGAACGACTCGAACACATCCGAGCCCACGGCGACGTGATCGATGCCGATCAGGTCGATGGCGTAATCGAACATGTCCATCATGTCGTCGACGGTCGGGCGCACGCCGGCCTTCTTGTGGCAGAGCATCGAGTGCGGCGAGATGCCCATCACCCCGCCGGTCTTGGCCATCTCCTTCATCTGCTCGTCGGTGAGGTTCCGCTTCCCCGGGCCCACCGCTTTGGGATTCGCGTGCGAGTACACGACGGGCTTCGACGAGAACGCGGTCGCGTCGAGCGCGGTGCGCGTGCCCGCGTGGGACAGGTCGAGGCAGATGCCGAGCCGCTGCATCTCCTGGATCGACTGCCGGCCGTACGACGTGAGGCCGCGGTCCTCCGGCTCCATGCACCCGTCGCCCAGCTGGTTGCGCTCGTTGTAGGTGAGCTGCGCGAGACGCACGCCGATCTTGTGCAGGATCGTCCAGCGCGACATCTCGGTGCCGACCAGGGCGCCGGACTGGAGGCCGAAGATGATCCCGAGCCTGCCGGAGCTGCGCGCGCGCTCGATGTCCGCGAGCGTCTCGACCTGGAGCGTCGTATCCGGACGCGCGGCGAGCAGATCGAAGTTCGCGGCGGCGTTGTCGAGGAAGACCTCGAACGTGTCCGCGTGGGCGGCCAGGGTGACGCCGAGCACATTCACCCCCGCGGCGAGCGCCCGGTCGATGTAGGAGCGGCCCTCGATGATCGGAGGCTCGGGCTTGATGAGGCTGCTGCCGATGGTGTCGATCACGAGAGATGAGCGCATGAGCGACACGGCACGGCGGTCCTCGTCCTTGGAGAGCTCGCGATAGGACCGGGCGACGCCGAGGTCGGGGCCTTTGGGCATGACGCGAAATGTAGCGACGGCGCCCGGGCGAGGCGGCGCGGGGCCGGCGAGTTCCGCCGGAAAAACCAAACCGGGACCCTTGCGGGCCCCGGTCCGGCACCTTTCGCGAGCCCACCGACCAGGCGGTGGACCGGCGGACGACAACGATATCGGGGAGACCTCCGCTACCGATCCCGGTAGCAGAACGTTTGGGCTAGTCCGCGCTACTTCATCTCGACGGTCGCGCCGGCGTCCTCGAGCTTCTTCTTGACGGCGTTCGCTTCGTCCTTGCCGATGTTCTCCTTGACCGGCTTGGGAGCCCCATCCACCAGGTCCTTGGCCTCTTTCAGGCCCAGGCCGG
>DATEDV010000104.1:0-7602 GCA_035281485.1 Candidatus Limnocylindria bacterium
GCACCGCCGAGCGTGAACAGGGCTCCCAGCACGTCGGGCGAGCGGCGACCGCGCAGCGCTTCGGCGAGGAAGATCAGGATCGTGAAGCCGCCGAAGACGACGAGCGTGCCGACGGCCGTTATCACCAGGGGCATGACCTTCTCGTTGCCCAGGTGTGCCGCGACGAACGCCATCACGAACACGACGCCGACCAGCCACGGCTGGTACGGGCGGTAGCGGAAGAGCGCGCGCAGCTCGAGGTAGCCGAGCACGGCGAGGATCCCGACGAGGACGGCGAACGTCGGCGACGGCGCGAAGAGCGCGGCGAGGACGACGACGCCGTAGACGAGCGCCGTGACGGTGCGTCGCTCGAGGTCGGCTGTGCCCACGCGGGGAACGCTAACGCCCGAAACGTCGTTCACGCTTCGCGAATGACTCGAGCGCGTCGTCGAGATCGCTCACCGCGAAGTCCGGCCACAGCACCGGCGTCGCCCACATCTCCGCGTACGCGACCTGCCAGAGCAGGAAGTTGGACACACGGAGCTCGCCCCCCGTGCGGATGAGGAGATCGGGATCGGGATGTCCCGGCGCGTACAGGCGTGTCGCGATCGCGGCCTCATCGACGGCATCAGCCGCGAGACCGTCGCCGACGATCCGGCGCACCGCGTCGACGATCTCCGCCCGGCCGCCGTAGTTGAACGCGAGCGTCATCACGCCGCGCGAGCACTCGGCGGTCGCGGCCACGGCGCCGGCGATGGAACGCTGCAGACCCGGCGACAGCTCGTGAAGCCGGCCGATCACCTCGAGGCGAACGTCATCCCGGACCAGCGAGTCGGTCTCGCGCCGGATCGTCTCTTCGAGGAGCGCCATCAGGCCGCGTACCTCCTCCGCGTCGCGCGACCAGTTCTCCGTCGAGAACGAATACAGGGTGAGGTATTCGACGCCCCGCTCGCGCGCCGCGCGCAGCGTCCGGCGGATCGTCTCCACGCCCGCGCGGTGTCCCGCGATCGCCGGCAGGTGACGCTGGCGCGCCCAGCGACGATTGCCATCCATGACGATCGCGATGTGCCGCGGGATCGCGCTCATGCCGCGGCGTTATACCGCGAGGATCTCTTTCTCTTTGGCCGCGCCGATCTCGTCCGCGATGAGGATGTAGCGGTCGGTGAGCTTCTGGAGCTGCACCTCGGCGCGCTTCACGTCGTCGGTCGACACGCCCGCGCTCTTCTCCTTGCCGCGCATCTCCTCGTGTGAGTGCCGGCGCAGCGTGCGGATCTCCACGCGCGCCTCCTCGACCTTCTTGTGGAGCTGCTTCACCAGGTCCTTGCGCCGCTCCTCGGTGAGCGCCGGGATATTCAGGCGGATGACCGCGCCGTCGTTGCTCGGCGCCAGTCCGAGATCCGAAGACTGGATGGCCTTCTCGATCGGCTTGATGAGGCTGCGGTCGTACGGCTGGATGAGGATCTGTCGTGGCTCCGGCGCGTTTATCTGCGCGAGCTGAATGAGCGGCGTTCCGACCCCGTAGGCCTCGACCTCGAGCTGCTCGACCAGAGAGGGCGCGGCGCGCCCGGTGCGCACGGCCGCGAGGTTGTGCCTCAGCGCCTCGATCGCCTTCTTGAATCGTGTCTCGGTCTGCGCGAGGAGCTCTTCGAGCGCCATCAGCTGTGCACCAGCGTGCCGACGTGCTCGCCCTTCGCGGCGCGCACCATCGCGTCCTTCTGCGAGAGGTCGAAGACGATGATCGGGATGTCGCGATCCTCGGCCAGCGCCGCGGCGGTCGCGTCCATCACGCCGAGCCGTTTGTCGAGGAGGTCGCGGTGCGTGAGCTCGTCGAGCTTCTTCGCGTCCTTCGTGGTGCGTGGATCGGCGTCGTAGACGCCGTCGACCTGGTTCTTACCCATGAGGATCACGTCGGCGCCGATCTCCGCGGCGCGGAGCGTCGCCGCCGTGTCGCTGGTGAAAAAGGGGTTCCCCGTGCCGGCCGCGAAGATCACGACCCGGCCCTTCTCGAGGTGCCGTATGGCCTTGCGGCGGATGTACGGCTCGGCGACGTCCTGGATGGTGATGGCGGATTGCACCCGCGTCTGCACTTCGAGCTGTTCGAGTGCCGACTGGAGCGCGAGGGCGTTGATGACCATCGCGAGCATCCCCATGTAATCCGCCGTCGCCCGGTCGATCCCATGTTCCGCCACGGCCGCGCCGCGCATGAAGTTCCCGCCGCCGATGACGACCGCGATCTCCGCCGGCAGCTCCTGCACCTTGCGGATCTCCTCCGCGAGGTAACGCACGTACTGGGGCGAGATGCCGAACTTGCGGTCTCCGAGAAGCGCCTCACCGGAGAGCTTGAGCAGCACCCGCTGGTACTTGGCCGCGCTGCCCGCCGTCATCGCCGGGAGTTTAGGACTCGCCCAGAGCGAAGCGCTGGATGCGCCGCACGTGGACGTTCTCCTTCGTCGTGGCCGCGACGTCCGTCACGAGGTCCTTGATCTTCTTCGACCCGTCACGGATGTACTGCTGCTCGAGCAGCTCGTCGACGCTCGCCGGCTCCATGGCGGCGACCTGCATCGCGATCTCCTGCGCGAGCTTCTGGAAGTCCTCCCCACGCGCGACGAAGTCCGTCTCGCTCGCGAGCTCCACCAGCGCGCCGACGCGTTTGTTGGCGTGGACGTACGAGGCGATGACGCCTTCTCTCGCCGCGCGCTCCGATTTCTTCGCCACGGATTGGATGCCGCGCTCCTTGAGCAGCGCGAGGGCATTCGCGTAGTCGCCCCCGGTCTCCTCGAGCGCGCGCTTGCAGTCCATCACGCCCGCGCCGCTCTCGGCGCGCAGGCGCTGGACGTCCTTTGGATCGATCTTTGCCATCAACACTCAGCTCTCCTCGCTCGTCTTGGTCTCGGTTGCCTCGGATTCGGCGTCGAGCGCGACCTCGTCCTCGTCCTCCTCCGGCTCGGGCTCGTACACGCGCGGTGTGCGCTTCGCCCGCGGGACACCGATGCCCTCGAGCTCGGCCGCGGTGGTCGACGGTGCGTAGCCCATGTCCTCAGGGCTCGCTTCCTTGCGGCTGGCATCGAACATCGCGCGCCCCTCGATGATCGCATCGGCCATCTTCTGGCAGATGAGCTTGACCGCGCGGATCGCGTCGTCGTTCGCGGGGATGATGACGTCGATGAGGTCGGGGTCGCAGTTCGTGTCGACCATCGCCACGACCGGGATCTCGAGGCGTCGCGCCTCCTCGACAGCGATGTGCTCGCGGTGCGGGTCCACCACGAACAGCGCAGAGGGGTGGCGCTTCAGCTCACGTACGCCTGAGAAGTAGCGGTCGAGATGGAGCAGCTCGTCCTCGAGCCGCTGCGCGTCCTTCTTCGGCATCGTCGCGAAGTCACCGCGCTCCTTGCGTTCGTGGAGCTCGTTGAGGCGCGCGATCCGCTTTTGGATGGTCACGAAGTTGGTGAGAAAGCCGCCGAGCCAGCGCTGATTGACGTAGTGCATCCCAGCGCGCTTGGCCTCTTCGGCGATCGACTCCTGCGCCTGCTTCTTCGTCCCGACGAAGAGCACCTGTCCGCCGTCGCCGGCGAGATCGCGAACGAACACGAACGCCTCTTCGACGCGCGTGAGCGTCTGCTGCAGGTCGATGATGTGGATGCCGTTGCGCTCCATGAAGATGAAGCGGCGCATCTTGGGATTCCAGCGGCGCGCCTGATGCCCGAAGTGGACCCCGGACTCCAGGAGCTGCTTCATGGTCACGACTGCCACGCCTGTCTCCTTCTTTCCTCCGCCTCCGTCTGCTCGATCCGGTCGCCGCCGCGCCAAAGGCGCGGAGAGCGAGGGGCCGGACCGATCGGGAGAGCGTGTGTGATATCGGGCCGAGACCCGATTACGACCGATTGTACGCGAGTTGGCATGCCCGCTGCCGTTGTCGGTGCCGTGGCGAAATACGACGAAGCGCCCGTGCCGCGGGGGACCTCGCACCGCTGGGAGGTGCTGATGGCCGCGGAAGAGCACGAACAGGCGGCACCCCGCACGCGACGTACGGCGCTCGAGGTGCGTCACGACCACCGAGTTCTTCACGACTTCGGCAGCGAGACGCTGCGTCACATACCGCTGCTGGCTGAAGGCGCCGCGCTGCTTCGGCGCGGCGACTACCTTGACCTGCACGACCCCGCACGAGCGGACTTTCGCGCGCTCGGCGGCGAGATCGTCCGTCCCGGGCAGCGGGTCGTCGCGCGGGCGGAAGTCTCCGGCGAGGTCTGGCGGCGGCTGCTCGAGGCCTGCGACCGGGTCGTCGGACGGCGGTCACTGCCCCGATCGGCGTAGAAAAAGACGAGCGGCCCGGTCACCCGGGCCGCCCGTGGACTGCGATATCGCAGACGCTTGGCTAGGTCAGGTTGTTGCCGATGTTGCTGAAGATGTTCTGCAGCTGGCCACGCAGGAAGATCATGGCCACGATCACGGCAATAGCGATAACAGCAATGATGAGTGCGTACTCCACGAGGCCCTGACCTTCCTCCTCACGGAAGAAAGCGATCATCCGACACCCTCCTTTCTTGCACGCTGAGCGGCCTGACAGCCACCCACACCGAGAAACTCTAGGTGCGCCCAACCGCTGAACAAGTCCCCGGCACGGGTATGACCCCGTCACTGATACGCCCAGGCCACCCCGTACTTCGGTACCAGCTTCCGTCTAGCGGAAGTCGGGGTGCCCGCGGCTGGCGATCTCGTCCCGGAGCGATTCCAGGGCGCTGCGGGGCCGGTCGGCGGGCGGAAGATCGGCGCCCAGCGACGCCGCCACGGCGTCCCGGAGGTCCGGGAGGCTGCATCCGAAAAGCTCACCGCTCGTCTCGAACTCGGCCCGCAGTCGGAGGAAACCGAACGGGTTATGCCGTGACACGTCGATGCCCCCGCACAGGTCGTCGAGCAGCGTGTACAGGGTGCGGCGCGCGTCGACGGAGAGGCCCGCGAGCCAGGTCGACACCAGCTTTGCGGCACGTTCATCCACGCACCGAATTCTCGCATTCGATCGCGGCTACCTCTGATCGCACCGCTCAGCTCGCGCAGAACGCCGCGACCGTTGCGGCGACATCGATCAGTGGCACGCGGTGCAGGCGCGCGTCGGGCAGTGACGCGAGCATGCGCGCGCCGTACTCGCGCATGATCGCCCGCCTATCGAGCAGAACGACCGCACCGCGATCGGTTCGTGTCCGGATCAGACGGCCGAAGCCCTGACGCAGCCGCAGCGCGGCCTGCGGCACCTGGAACTCCGCGAACGGGTCCTCGTAGCGCTCCGCCCGGCCCTGCACCAGCGGGTCGTCGGGCACCGCGAACGGGAGGCGTGCGATGACGACGCAGCGAAGGAGATCTCCGGGCAGATCGACGCCCTCCCAGAACGACTGCGTGCCCAGCAGGACCGCGCGCCCCGCGGCAAAGCGCTCGAGAAGGGCGCGCCGCGAGCCGTCGATGCCCTGCGTCAGAACGGCGATGCCGGTCTCCTCGAGCGGACCCAGTCGCGACGCGACGTCTCGCATCGAACCGTGAGCCGTGAACAGGACGAGGGTCCGGCCCTCGAGCGCGTTACCGATGTCGAGGATCGTGTGTGCCGCCTCGTCGGCGAACGACGGATCCGAGGGCAGCGCTCCGTCGTCGGGTACGACGAGGATGGCCTGCTCCTCGTACCGGAACGGCGATCCGAACGCCTTCGCGTAACCGATCTCGCCGAGCCCGAAGCGCTCGAGCGCGAACGCGAACGACCCGGCGACGGCGAGCGTGGCCGACGTGAACACGGCGGACTTGCGCGGCTCGACGAGCCCGCGACGCAGCGCACCGCCCAGATACGACGGCGCGACATGGAGCGACACCGTGCCGCCGCCGGCACGCTCGATCCAGACGATGTCACCCGCCAGCGGCTGATGCACGCCACGGGAGACCGCTCGCCGCACGCCGCCGATGTCACCCCGCGCGGACTTGAGATCGGCCTGCTCGTCTTCGTCGGTGGTGAGCGCCTCGAGACGCTCGACGCGCACTTCGATCCCGGCGAGCGCATCCTCCAGGCGCTCGGCGGCGAGCTCGACGGGGAGCCAGCGCTCATCGCTCGCGCGCACGCCCGCGGTGATGCGAAGCTTGTCCTCGGCCGGTCCGAGCGGTTCGAGGACCGCCGCGAGCGCCGCGAAGAGCTCGCCGCCGCGCTCGTGCGCGGAGGCGATCTCACGGCGCACCTCTTCGGCGACCGTGACGCGGTCGTCACGCAGGCCGGCGGTGACGGCACTGGAGTGCGCGAGGCGATCGAGCGCACGGCGCAATCCGCGGTCCTCGAGCGCGAGGCCGAACGCGTCGGTGGCCACGTCCTCGAGGCGGTGCGCTTCGTCGACGACGAGGTGCTGCGCCTCCGGCAGCAGCGCACCGCGCATCCGCGCGTCCTGGAGGAGGAGCGCATGGTTCGTGACGACGACGCCGGCGCGCGCGGCGGCTTCGCGCGCGCGCTGCAGATAGCAACCGCCCGCAACGCGCGCGCAGCGGCGCGCGTCGCACGTCTCGTCGTCGGCCGACACGCGCCCCCACAGGTCGCTCTCCGTGCCGAACAGGTTCAGCTCCGCGCGGTCGCCGGTAAGGGTCGACGTGCGCCACACGAGCGTCTTGAGGAGCAGGCGCGCTTCGTCGCGTGTCGCAACGAGCCCGCGGAACGACTGCCAGCGGCGCGGACAGAGATAGTTCGAGCGTCCCTTGAGCACGGCCACCTCGACGCTCGAGCCGAGCGCGAGCTGCAGCGCGGGTAGATCCTTTCGAACGAGCTGGTCCTGCAGCGGCAGCGTGTGCGTGCTCACGATCACCCGCTCGCCGCCGAGCGCGCGACCGAGCGCGGGCACGAGATACGCGAGCGACTTCCCCACTCCCGTGCCGGCCTCGGCGACCAGAGCGCCGCCGTCGCGGAAGGTCGTCTCGATCGCGCCGGCCAGAGCCCGCTGCTGCGGCCGCTCCTCGTAGCCGGCGAGGCCGCGCGCCAGCGGACCTTCGGCGGAGAAGGCCGCAGCCACGGTCACGGACGCCCCGGCGGTACCGGGCCGTCGCGTCGCGGACGGGGTCGCGAGGCGCGACGCGTCCCACGCGCCGCGCACGGCGCCGCGCAGCGCGGCGGCAAAGAACGAGGCGTACGCCGACCCCAGCAATGGTGCGTACGCCTGCATCTCCTCGAGCACGGCGGTCGGCAACGCCCGGGCGCGCCGACCGAGGTCGGCGAGGACCGCCGCGCACGTGAGCGCGTCGTCGAGCGCCCGGTGCGCGGCCTCGGGGCGGATGCCCGCCGCGGCCGCCAGCGACTGCAGCGCGTACGTCGGCGCCGACGGGATCAGGATCGATGCGAGCTCCGCCGTGTCGAGGCGCTCGAACGGGCCGAGCCCGATGCGTTCAAGAAAGGCGAGATCGAACGCGACGTTGTGACCCACGACGGGCCCGCCCGCGACGACCGCGACGAGCCGTCCGATCGCGGCCTCGAGCCGCGGCGCGCCGGAAAGGTCCTCCTCGCTGAGGCCGGTGAGCCGTGTGACCGCGGGGTCGAGCCTCATGCCCGGATCGACCAGCGTGCTGAAGCGCTCCCCCACCGTCGCCGAGCCGTCGGCTTCGAGCCGTACGCGCACG
>DATEDV010000105.1:0-2301 GCA_035281485.1 Candidatus Limnocylindria bacterium
AACTACTGCTCGCCGGCCGTGATGGAGGCGCAGGGCTCGCCGCTGACCAACAAGTACGCCGAGGGATACCCGGGCAAGCGCTACTACGGCGGCTGCGAGCACGTGGACGTCGCGGAAACGCTGGCGATCGAGCGCGTGAAGAAGATCTTCGACTGCGACTTCGCCAACGTGCAGCCGCACAGCGGCGCGCAGGCGAACGCCGCGATCTTCCTGGCGCTGGTGTCGCCCGGCGACACCGTTATGGGCATGAACCTCGCGCAGGGCGGCCACCTCACGCACGGCAACCCGGCGAACTTCTTCGGCAAGCAGTACAAGATCGTGCCGTACGGACTCGACCCGGCGACCGGCCTGATCAACTACGACGAGATGGAGCGCATCGCGCTCGAGCACAAGCCGAAGATGCTGATCGGCGGGTTCTCCGCCTACTCGCGCGTGAAGGACTGGAAGCGCATGCGCGAGATCGCCGATAAGGTCGGCGCGGTGTTCTGGGTCGACATGGCGCACGTCGCGGGGCTCGTCGCGACCGGCGAGTACCCGAGCCCGCTGCCGTACGCGCACGTGGTGACGTCGACCACGCACAAGACGCTGCGCGGGCCGCGCGGCGGCGTGATCCTGTCCAAGGGGCAGTCCGAGGACTTCAACAAGAAGCTCAACTCGGCGGTGTTCCCCGGCATCCAGGGCGGGCCGCTGATGCACGTGATCGCCGCCAAGGCGGTCGCGTTCAAGGAAGCGCTGTCGCCGGAGTTCAAGGCCTACCAGAAGCAGGTGGTCGCGAACGCGCGCTCGATGGCGAAAGTGCTGATCGACCGTGGCTACAAGGTGGTCTCGGGCGGCACCGACAACCACCTGTTCCTGCTCGACCTGATCGCGAAGAACGTGACCGGCAAGGACGCGGAGGCCGCGCTGGGCCGCGCGCACATCACGGTCAACAAGAACTCGGTGCCGAACGATCCGAAGTCGCCGTTCGTGACCTCGGGCCTGCGCCTGGGCTCGCCGGCGTCCACGACCCGCGGCTTCCGCGAGGCGGAGATGGCGCAGGTCGCGGGCTGGATCGCGGACATCGTCGACGCGATGTCGGCGGGCGGCGACGTCGAGGGCACGATCGCGCGCGTGCGCGGCGAGGCCGAGAAGCTGTGCGCGCGGTTCCCAGTGTACGGCCGCGTGGCGCGCGCGGCCTAGTGGAACCGTAGCCCGGACGCAGTCCGGGGGGTGATTCTGGCGCGCGGCCCGGACTTCGTCCGGGCGACTCAGAGGCTGGGCAGCGCGACCAGGTTGTCGAGGTAGAACGTCTCGGTTCCGGCGGGGCCGGCGGGCTCGATCTTCACGCGGTTGAACTGCGTCGCCGACGCGAACGCGCTCATCGGGATCGACACGCTGTTCCACTGGCTCGCCGCAAGGCCCTTCACGACGAAGCCGGCCTCGGGACCCGACGCGGTCCCGTCGGCGCCTTCGGTCGCGAGCGCGACCCGGAAGCGCAGGTCCGTCTGCGTCGGGAACACCGAGAAGCGCAGCGCCCGGTACTGGCCGACGGGCAGTGTGCTCGTCCCGTGGAACGACACGGCGGTGATGCCGCCGACCGGGGGCAGGCGCAGCCGCACGCTGGTCTGGCCCGCGGTGCCGGTGACGACCGGCGCCTTCACGTTCGCCTTGCAGTGGTCGCAGGCCGTCGCGTCGCCGAACCAGGGCGAGTACCCGATCGACTGGCCGTCGTAGACGATCAGCTGCTTCGACGGGTTCGGCGGTGGCGGCGGCGGGATGCCGGTGCCGGTGTCCATGAGGCGGAGGAAGCGCGCCACCGACGGTACCCCGGCCTGGTCGAACACGAACAGCAGGTAGAAGCCCGGCGGCGCGTCCACCGCGAGCGCGGGCGTGACGAGCTCCACGCGCTGGCCGTCCTGCGCGAACGGCATCTCGATCAGCTGCTGGTTGGGGTTGAACGCGTGCGTGATCGCGCCGGTGCGCAGCAGGGTCACGCGGCTCACGCTCGTGCCCGCCGACACCTTCACGTGGAACGGCTGGTTCCACGACAGCGCGGACGACGGCGCAGCCTCGATGACGGGGCGCGGCGCGAAGTCGCCGGAACCGTCCTTCTTGAACAGGTAGGGCGGGTAGTAGATCTCGGTGTTCGGATTCGTCTGCGGGCCGGGCGAGCCGCCGGCGCCGGTGACGATGGTCGCATCCGGCAGCAGCATCGCCACCGAGTGGTACATGCGCGCGCGCACGTGCGTCGCGCCGCGCGTCCAGTGGCCGGTCGCGGGGTCCCAGGTCTCGGTGCGGTAGTGCGCGGTCGCGAGATCGTTG
>DATEDV010000106.1:0-2006 GCA_035281485.1 Candidatus Limnocylindria bacterium
GTCTTCCTCAACAAGGTCGACATGGTCGACGACGAGGAGCTCCTCGAGCTGGTCGAGCTGGAGGTTCGTGAGCTGCTCACGAAGTACAAGTTCGACGGCGACAAGACCCCGATCATCCGGGGATCGGCGCTCAAGGCGCTGGAGTCCGGGTCCACCGACGTCAACGCCCCCGAGTTCAAGTGCATCTTCGAGCTGATGAACGCCGTCGACAGCTACATCCCGACTCCCGTCCGCGCCAAGGACAAGCCGTTCCTGATGCCGATCGAGGACGTCTTCGCCATCAAGGGCCGCGGCACCGTGGCCACCGGCCGGGTGGACCGTGGCGTGGTGAAGGTCGGCGAGGAAGTGGACATCGTCGGCATCCGTGAGCCCAAGAAGTCCGTCGTCACCGGCGTCGAGATGTTCCGCAAGCTCCTCGACCAGGGCGAGGCCGGCGACAACATCGGTCTCCTGCTGCGTGGTCTGGAGCGCGACGACATCGAGCGCGGCCAGGTCATCGCCAAGCCGGGCTCGGTGAAGCCGCACACCAAGTTCAACGCCGAGGTCTACGTGCTCTCCAAGGAGGAGGGCGGCCGCCACACCCCGTTCTTCAACGGTTACCGCCCGCAGTTCTACCTGCAGACCACCGACGTCACGGGATCGGCCACGCTGCCGAGCGGCACCGAGATGGTCATGCCCGGCGACAACGTGAACCTCGACATCGAGCTGATCACGCCGATCGCGATGGAAGAGGGCCTGCGTTTCGCCATCCGCGAGGGCGGCAAGACCGTGGGCGCCGGCGTGGTGACGAAGATCATCCAGTGAGAAGCGCATAGATGGCAAAGCAGCGCATCCGGATCCGGCTCAAGGCCTACGACCACAAGCTGATCGACCAGTCCGCCGCGCAGATCGTCGAGACCGCGCAGCGGACCGGCTCGACGGTGACGGGTCCGGTGCCGCTGCCGACGCGCATCGAGAAGTTCACCGTCATCCGCAGCCCGTTCATCTACAAGGACTCGCGTGAGCAGTTCGAGATCCGGACGCACAAGCGCCTCATCGACATCAACGACCCATCGCAGAAGACCGTCGACGCGCTCATGAAGCTGAACCTTCCGGCGGGCGTCGACATCGAGATCAAGCTCTAAAGGACGCACGAAGTGGCCGACGAGACGAAGACCGAAACAGAAGAAGAGAAGACGGAGCCCGCGGCCGAGACGCGCGCGGCCGATAGCGCCGCGCCCGCGATGGCCAAGGCCGTCATCCTCGGCCGCAAGGTCGGCATGCTCCAGCACTTCCGCGCCGATGGCTCGGTGGTGGGCGCGACGGTGATCGCGACGGAGTCGAACCTCGTCACGCGCGTCGCCACCAAGGAGCGCGACGGCTACACCGCCGTGCAGATCGGCTTCGGCGAGGTCGCGGAGAAGAAGATGTCCAAGGGACAGCGCGGGCATCTCAAGGACCTGCCGCCGCTCAAGCACCTGCGCGAGGTCCGCCTCGACGACGTGACCGGCTTCGCGCCGGGGCAGCGCATCAACGTGGAGAGCTTCGCGGTCGGAGACAAGGTGCACGTGGTCGGCACCTCGAAGGGCAAGGGCTTCCAGGGCCCGGTGCATCTGCACCACTTCACGCGCGGTCCGAAGTCGCACGGCTCCGACCACCTGCGCAGGCAGGGCTCGGTCGGCTCGGGCACGACGCCGGGCCGCGTCCTCAAAGGACTGCGCATGGCGGCGCACCAGGGCGTCGACCGCGTGACGGTGAAGAACCTCGAGGTCCTGCGCGCCGACGGCGAGCGTTCGCTGCTCATCCTGTCGGGCGCGGTGCCCGGTCCGCGCAACTCGATCGTGATGGTGAAGAAGGCGTAATGGCAAAGACCGACGACGCAAAGAAGAAGACGACCGCGGCGAAGAAGCCGACGGCCGCGACGGCTGGCGCGAAGCGCACCGACGCCGCGCCGAAGCCGGCCGCCAAGAGCGCCGCGCCTACGAAGGGCGCACCCGCGAAGGCTGCCCCCGCGAAGAAGACGACCG
>DATEDV010000107.1:0-2108 GCA_035281485.1 Candidatus Limnocylindria bacterium
CCGCGCGTCGACGCGCGTGAGGCCCAGCGCGCCCGCGAGATCAGGCAACGCGAGCTGTGAGAGGTCGCCCGGCGCGCCGTCCCCACCGGCGAGCAGCGAGCCGACGAGCTCACCGACGCGCAGGCGCGTACGGAATGGATCCTCGCCGTGGAGGAGGAAGACCGTTCGCGTGGGCGCGGACCACGAGGCCTGGGCCATCGAGAGAGACCTCCACCGTACCGTCGCGATCGGTCCGGAACGTCGCGACGCGTCCGAGCGCCGCGAGCGTTTCCGGCGTGGGATGACCATACCGGTTCTCGGCACCCACCGAGATGAGCGCGACCTCGGGCCGGACCGCCTCCGCCAGCGCGATCGCGTGCGGCGTTGCGGCACCGTGATGCGGCGGCACATAGACCCGTGCGCGAAGGCTGGCGGGTTCGAGCAGCAGATCGGCGAGGGCGTCGTCGGTCGCATCGCCCATGAAGAGTGCGGAGAAGGGACCCCGCTCGATGCGGAGGACCAGGGACGGCGTGTCGATCCGCGGGTCGTCCTCCGGTGCGAGGACGTTGACCACGGCACCGGCGAGGTTGATGCGCTGGCCCGCGCGCACGATGCGACGGTCCGCGTTCGCGCGTGCGATGCCGGCGGCCCAGAGCTCCGCCAGCGGACCTGCGTTCAGGCCTAGCGGCTCCAGCGTCATGCCGACCTCGTACCGGTCGAGCACGGCGATGAGCCCCGCGCCGTGATCGAGGTGGGCGTGCGTCAGGACGACGACGTCGATGCGACGATGCCAGGGCGGGAGGCTGGCACCCAACACCGCGAGCAGACGCGCGGGGTCGGGACCGCCGTCGATGAGCATCGTCGCGTTCCCGAGCTCCACGAGGTAGGCGTCACCCTGACCGACATCGAGCGCGCGCACGCGGGCCTCCGGGGCGGCGCCCGGCCAGGCGACCGCCGCCACACTCAGCAGCACGGGGATCGCGAGCAGCGTGAAGCGCGGGATCGCGACCGTGGGTCGCCCGATGCGGGGCGTCGCGAACGTGGGTCGCGTGATGCGCGGCAGGCGCGCACGTCGAGCGATCGCGGCGGCGAGGCGTGCGCACCCCGCGACGCCGATCCCGACAAAGATCCCGCTCACGGGCCCGGATGGAACGCTCACAGCGGCGGCGGGCAGCGCCGCGAACGACTCGACGACACTGCGTAGCGCCAGCGCGCAGGCGTAGGCGAGCAGGGCGACGGGTCGCGCGAGGTCGAGCGAGACGGCGCCGAGCGCGCTCGTGGCGGCGCCCGCGACCATCAGCGGTGGGAACAGCGGCACCGCGACGAGATTGGCGACCGGCGACACGAGCGAAACGCGACCGAAGGCCGCAGCGACCAAGGGGAGCGTCGGGATGCTTGCCGCGAGCGTGGTCGCCAGACCCTCGCGCAGCGCGCCCGGCAGCGGCGCGAAACGCGCGGCAAGCGGCGCCTGCCAGAGCACGAGGCCCGCCGTCGCCGAGGCGGAGAGCAGGAAGCCCAGATCCGCTATCGCCGCGGGATCCGCCAAGAGCATCGCAGTGACGGCGACGCATAGCGCGTTCGCCGTCGCCGCGCGACGACCGGACGCCAGTCCGCACGACGCGACCGACGCCATGAGGGCGGCCCGCATGACGCTCGGCCCGAGCCCGACGAGAACGCTGTACGCGACGATCGCCGCGACCGTCGCGCACGCGCGAACGATCGGACGTGCACGCCCGCGGAGGGCGAGCGCGACGGCGGTCCCGACGAGCGTCATGTTGAAGCCTGAGATCGCGAGGAGGTGCATCGTCCCGCTCGCCGCGAAGGCGTCGGTGAGATCGCGGGAGAGGCTCGTGCGCTCGCCGAGGACGATCCCCAGGAGGATGCCGCTCTCCGGTTCGGGCACGAGCGTCCGCAGCGCGTGCGCCAGCTGAGAACGCAGACCGTCGAGCGACACCAGCTGCGCCGGGTCCGGAAGGGGAAGCGGTCCGAGCACCAAGCGCAGAGCGACGCCAACGCCGGATGCGGCGGCGCACGCCCAGAGCACGCGACGGGTGGTGTCCGAGCTGGCGAGCGCGAGCGCTCCGCACGCGACGGCGAGCGCGAAGCCGACGAGGAACGCGAGCATGACG
>DATEDV010000108.1:0-27373 GCA_035281485.1 Candidatus Limnocylindria bacterium
CCGCTATGGCCTCTTCGTCGGTTTCGGTGTGGCTGTCGGGCGCGGCGTGTCTCGCGGCGGCTGCGTCGCACCGGGATCGCTGCCGCCGGGACTCCGCGTAGGTGCGGCGCTCGGCCGCGGCGCGAAGCCGCAGATGTTCCAGCTGAACCGCCCGTAGCTGTACGCACCCGATACGGCGCCCCCCGCCCAACGGTTGTAGTCGTCCTGCCAGTCGGCGAACGGCGCGACGAGACGGATGCCGCAGCCCGTGTAGAAGTCGGCGTCGTTGGTCTTCGGCTCGGTGCCCTCCACGAAGTTCTCGTTCATCCGGAAGCCACCGGGGCAGTACGGGCCCGGGATCATGCCGGAGCCGTTGCCACCGTCGACGCGCGGGTTCACGCATACGGTCTTCGTCACGATGCCGGCCGGCTTGTCGTACCACGTGGCCGGCACGCTGCCGACGACCTGCTTCATGTAGTCCTGCCACAGCACACCGGGACCCATCGCCGAAGTGATCTGGAACATGTCGCTGTTGTCGGAGTTGCCCATCCACACCGCGGTGAGTCGCTGGGGCACCCACCCGATCGCGAGCACGTCTTTCTGGTCGTCCGTCGTACCGGTCTTCAGCGCGGCGGTGCGCCCGATGTTGGTCCACGGGCCGAAGACGAACGAGCCCTGCGGGTTCGTCATGTCCTTGAGGATGTCGGCCATGATCCACGCCTGACGCGGGTCGATGACCTCGCGTCCCTCGGGCTTCGACCAGTCGCGCACGACCTTGCCGTGCGGGTCGACGATCTTGTGGATGAGCGTCGGCTCTACCCGTACGCCCATGTTCGCGATCACCTGGTAGGCGCTCGCCATGTCGATGAGACGCATCTCGCCCGCGCCGAGGCCGAAGGAGAGGCCGAGCTGGCTGCGGTCCCAGTCGCGCTGGATGCCGAGCTGGTGGACCGTGTCGATGATCGCGTCGATGCCGACCATGCGCGTGACCTGGAGCGCCGGCAGGTTCAGCGACTCGCGCAGCGCCTGTCGCAGCGTGAGCGGACCGTGCTGCTCCTTCGTCGCGTTCTGCGGCTTGTACACCTTGCCGCTCCCGTCCGGCATCTCCCAGCCGATGTCGTACAGGCGCGTCGAGGGCGTCATCCCCGCCTTGAGCATGCCGGTGAGGTACGTGAAGAGCTTGAACGTCGATCCGGGCTGGCGGTACGCGATGCCGGCGTGGTCGTAGTCGCCCTGCATCTTGGGCGAGTTCCCGTAGTAGTCGTAGCTGCCGACGTAGGCGAGGATCTGGCCGGTCGTCGGATCCATGGTGATGAGAGCGGCGTTGTTCACGTTGAGGCCGCGCAGCCGGTCGACGTGCTCGCGGACCTCACGCTCTGCGAGCTGTTGCATGTTCCAGTCGAGCGTCGAGAAGACGTCATAGCCGCCGCGGTACGCCGCCTTCTCGCCGAGCTCGCGGATGAGCTGCTCGCGGACCCGGAACGTGAAGTGCGGCGCGTACAGCGACGTCGATGCCGGCTCGACCTTGATCGGTTCTGTCTTCGCGAGCGCGGCCTCGGACTCGGTGATGAACTTGTTCTCCACCATCGCGTTGAGGACGTCGGCGCGCCGCATCTTCGCCGCCTCGGGGTTCTGCACCGGGTCGTAGTCGGATGGGCGCTGTGCGAGGCCCGCGAGCATCGCCATCTGGCCGAGGGTGAGCTTGCTCAGGTCGGGCTGGTTGAAGTAGGTCTTCGCCGCGGCACGGACCCCGTACGCCTGGTTCCCGTAGTAGATCTGGTTGAGGTACATCTCGAGGATCTGCTTCTTGCTGAAGGTGCGTGTGGCCTCGACCGCGAGGATGGCTTCCTTGATCTTTCGAGTCAGCGTCGGCTCGTCGCTGAGCAGACGTGTCTTGATGAGCTGCTGGGTGATCGTGGAGCCGCCCTGCGAGATCGTCCCGCTCTCCTGGTTCGCCTGGAACGCGCGGATGATCCCGCCGATGTCGATGCCCGGATTCGTCCAGAACGTCTTGTCCTCGATCGCGATCGTCGCCTGCTGCATCTTCTCCGGGACCGCGTCGAGCCCGATGAGCTCGCGTCGCTCCTCTTCGAGCGTGTAGAGGAGGTGCTCGCCCGACCGGTCGTAGATCCGGGTCGTCAGCGGGACCGGAACGGTCGCGAGGTCGTGGGCCGCGGGCAGGTCGGCCGCGAAGTAGCCGAACACCGCGGCGGCGGCGACGCCGCCCATGGCGAACATCGCCAGGACGAAGGCGCTGATGCCGCCGGCGAGCGGGCCGAGCCGCTGCCCCGCGCCGAAGCGACGGGAAAGGCGACCGCCCTTCCTCTGCGGGAACCGGTACGCGCGATAGGCGCGTCCCATCGTGGACCGACCGTTACCTGCCATGCGCGAGTTGTAACGGATGCACGCCCCATGCCATTAGCGGGGCGGTGGCTCACCGTCTGCTCGGCAGCACTCCGCGCAGGCGCGTTAGGAGACGGCGCAGCGGGCTGGGCGCTGGCTCCGCGAGCGCCCGCCGAAGGCTTGATTGAGCGCCGCGGGCATCGCCCTCCCAGGTCTCGATGAGCGCGCGATCCGTGTCGCGCACGGAGTTCGCGGGCCCCCGCCGCTCCATCGCGGATTCCGTCTCCGGGATGCGCTCATAGAGGTCGGCCAGGGGAGCGAACGCGGCGGCGAGACCCGCCTCGATCGTGCCCCGGTGCCGGGCGAACTCCCCGTTCTCCAGCACGACGGCCTGCTTGGTCTGATCGAACATCGCGGTGAGCTCGAGGTTCGCCGCGAGCTCGCGGTCGACGTCGGCGACGGCCCGCTCGAGCGCGAGACGCTCCTCGGGTCGCGGTCGGCGGAATACCCGCATACGCCGATGCTCGCACATGGCTTCGGCGGCGGTGAAAACCGGCGTTTTGGTGCATTGCGTGATGACTATTGATACATCTGATGTATATTCCGAGGAGTTGATGCCGGGTCCGTTCGGGCGCGTGAGCGCTCCCCCACCGCACTTCCCGGTCGGCGGCCCGGTGCCGGCGTCGGACCTGGTCGGCCGCGAGATCTACATCCGCCGGCTCGTCGAGCGGCTGGGTGACGGCAACCAC
The DNA here is from genome assembly GCA_035281485.1 of Candidatus Limnocylindria bacterium. Taxonomy (GTDB): domain Bacteria; phylum Chloroflexota; class Limnocylindria; order P2-11E; family P2-11E; genus CF-39. Next base: position 3,072 of record DATEDV010000108.1, read on the forward strand.
GTCCTCGTCGCGGGCCCGCGTCGCATCGGCAAGACCTCGATCATCCTCGAGGTGCTGCGGCGCCTTCGACGGCGCGGGGCACACACCGGCTACGTGGACTGCCTGGGCGCGACGGACGTACGCGGCCTCGGCGAGCGCATCGTCGACGCGGTGCTCGAGAACGTGTCGGGCGTCGAGCGCACGTTCGAGCAGGCCAAGGCCATCGCGGCCGGCATGCGTCCGTCGGTGAAGGTGCGTTACGAGCACGTCGAGCTCGCGCTGCAGCTCGCCCGCGAGCCCAACGCGCAGCGCTTCTTCGACGGCGCGCTCGATCTGCCCCGAGCGGTCGCAGCACGCACGGGCAAGCGCGTCGTCGTGGCGTTCGACGAGTTCCAGGCGGCCGGTCGCCTCGGGCCGCGCGTGTTCGACGTGATGCGGGCCCGTTTCCAGGCGCAGAAGGGCGTCGCGTACGCGTTCCTCGGATCGGAAGAGGGCATCCTCGAGGAGCTCTTCAGCGAGAAGGGCAACGCGTTCTACCGGTTCGCGGTGCCGATCGACCTCGCGGAGGCGGGCGGGCACCGCTTCGGCATCGCGCCCGACGACTGGCTCACCTACCTGCGCGGCAAGTTCGCCGAGAAGAAGATCGCGATCGACGACAGCAGCGTCGACCGCCTGCTCGACGCGACCGGTGGTCATCCGCAGGACACGATGCAGGTCTGTGCCGCGCTCTACTACCTCATGCGTGACGCCGGGCAGCGTGTCGTGACGGCGGATCTCCTCGCGATCGCCTACGAGCAGGCACTGCGCGAGCTGGAGCGGCCCTTCGCCCTGCATTGGTCCGAGCTCGGGAAGCAGAAGTACCTGCAGCTCGTCGCCACGCGCGTCGCGCAGGGCGCCGTCCTGTTCGGATCGGACACGACGCCGCCGGTCCCGCGCCCTGAGGTGCTGCGCGCGCTGGAGTCGCTGCGCGCCCGCGGGCTGGTGACTCGGCTCGGCCGGGGACGCTACGAGTTCGTCGAGCCGATGTTCGGCGAATACGTGCGGCGTGTGGCCGGGAGTGAAGCGGATATCGTTCCGAAGCGCTGATGGCGGGAAGACTCGAGCTTCGGAAGGGCGCACGCGTGCTGTACCGGCTTGCGGATGGCACGTGGCGCGACGGTGCGCTCGTTCGTGGTTCGCCCAACGACGAGGAGTGGCTGGTGAAGACCCGGTTCGGGAGCTACTGGGTGCCGGTGACCCAGCTGCGGCCCCCGGAGGAGCAGCAGCTGGGCCACTAGCCCTAGACCGTGGTGGTCGCGCGACCGCCGATCGAACGCCAGATCAGCAGCACGATGATCGCGCCGATGATCGAGCCGATGAGGCCGGCCGCGTTGACCTCGAGGCTGCCGCCGAACAGCAGTGCTGCCAGCGTGCCGCCAACGAGGGACCCGACGATGCCCAGGACCATCGTCCCGAGCCAGCCCATGGGGTCCGGGCCGGGCACGAGCGCGCGGGCGATGAACCCTGCGACGAGCCCGATGAGCAGGAACATGATCAGACCCACGTGTACACCTCCGCGGAAATATCGGAGGTAATGGGTGCAGAAGGCGTGCCGGAGGCGTTTTCTGTACCCCCGAGGCGGATCGAACGCCTGTCTACGGCTTCGGAGGCCGTCGCTCTATCCACTGAGCTACGGGGGCCTACGGGTCAAGTGTACGTGCGTTAGCGTGACGCCCGATGTCCGCTAGCGTGAAGGCTGTGAGCGATCGCGACAAGGAGCTCTCGCTCGTCCAGCACCTGGGCGAGCTCCGTGACCGGGTCATGGTCATCGCGATCGCAGTCGTCGCCACGTCGGCGGTCTCCTTCACGTTCGCGACCCAGATCATCCAGATCCTGCTCATCCCCTCGGGCGAGACGAGCCTCATCGCCCTCAATCCGACGGAGAACTTCACGACGTACATGCGCGTGGCGCTGTTCAGCGGCATCGCGTTCTCGATGCCGGTCATCCTGTACGAGCTCTACGCGTATATCGACCCCGCGTTGCATCCCAACGAGCGGCGGTTCGCGCTCACGCTCGGCCCGTTCGTGCTGGCGCTATTTGTCGGCGGCATGCTCTTCTGCTATTTCCTGCTGCTCCCGAATGCGCTGAAGTTCCTCATCAACTTCGGCGAGCCCGTGATCCAGAACGAGCTCCGCGCAGCGGATTACCTCTCGTTCGTCACCACCTTCATCCTGGGGATCGGGATCGTGTTCGAAGTGCCGGTGATCATCTTCGCGCTCATCCGGCTGGGCGTCGTGAGCCGCGCGTGGCTCGCGAGGCAGCGGCGCTACGTGTTCCTGCTGTGCTTCGTGGCGGCCGCGATCATCACGCCGACTCCGGACCCGTTCAATCAGCTCCTGGTCGCGCTTCCGATGTATCTCCTGTACGAGCTGGGGATGCTGCTCGGACGGCTCGGCGGAGGGCGTCGAGCCGCTCCTTCAACCTAGCCTCAGCCCCGAGGTCCGTCGGCTGGTAGTAGCGGCGGCCCTGGAGCGACTCGGGCAGGTAGCTCGTATCGGTCGCGACGTGATCGGGGTAGTCGTGCGCGTACTTGTAGTCCTTCCCGTAGCCGAGCTTCGACATGAGCGGGGTCGGCGCGTTCCGCAGGTGCAGCGGCACGGGATCGGCGCGCGTCTCCGCGAGGTCCTTCTGCAGCTCGCCGAGACCGCGTTTCAACGAGTCGGACTTCGGCGCCAGCGCGAGGTAGACCGTGGCCTCCGCCAGCGGATACCAGCCCTCCGGGAAGCCGATGAGGTGCGTGGCCTGCTGCGCCGCCGACGCGATGACGAGCGCCTGCGGATCGGCGAGACCGATGTCCTCGCCGGCGAGGATCACGATGCGCCGCGCGATGAACATCGGGTCCTCGCCCGCGTCGATCATGCGCATCAGCCAGTAGAGCGCCGCGTCGGGATCCGATCCGCGCACGCTCTTGATGAATGCGCTGATCGTGTCGTAGTGCTGGTCGCCGGCGCGGTCATAGAGCAGGCTCCGCCGCTGCATCGCCTCGCGGACGTCGGCCAGCTCGATGGGCCGGCGCCGGCCGTCGGACCCGGGTGCGATCGCGTCGAACGCGAGCTCGAGCGCGTTGAGCGCGACGCGCGCATCGCCATTCGAGACCGCGACGAGCGCGTCTTCGGCCTCGCGCGTCAGCGATACCTTCCCGTCGAGCCCGCGCTCGTCCTCGATCGCGCGGCGAACGATGGTGCGCACCTCCTCCTCGGTGAGCGGCTGGAGCACATAGACGCGCGAGCGGGACAGGAGCGCGGAGTTCACCTCGAACGACGGGTTCTCGGTCGTGGCGCCGAGCAGGATCACGTCGCCGTTCTCGACGAACGGGAGCACCACGTCCTGCTGGGCCTTGTTGAAGCGGTGGATCTCGTCGATGAACAGCACGGTCCGCTGCCCGGTGAGCTGCCGGAGCTTGCGCGACTCCTCGATGAGCTTGCGCAGCTCCGCGACGCCGCTGGAGACGGCGGAGATCGCGACGAAGCGCGCCTTCGCCTTCTGCGCGGTGATCGCCGCAAGCGTCGTCTTTCCGGTCCCCGGCGGTCCCCACAGGATCATCGACGGCACCTGTCCCGCCTCGATCGCGCGCCGGAGCATGCGATCCGGACTCACAAGGTGCGCCTGGCCGACGAACTCGGAGAGATCGCGCGGCCGCATGCGCGCCGCGAGCGGCTGGGTGGGAGCCATGAGCCGATTCTGCCACCGGCCCCCCTCCCCCCAGGGATAGGATGCGAGGGTGAACGAAGAGACCCGCAGGGACGTCATCGCGCGGCTGCGATCGGTCGCCGGCCACCTGAAAGCGGTGGAGCGGATGGTCGAGGAGGACAAGTACTGCGTCGACGTCTTGAAGCAGACGATGGCGATCGAGAAGGCCCTGGAGCGTGTCGACGCGCTCGTGCTCGAGCAGCACCTCGAGACCTGCGTCGCCGACGCGTTCCGGCAGGGGCGTTCCGAGAAGACGGTGAAAGAGCTCGCGGAGATCTTCAGCACCGCACGTAAGTGACACTGCTGTACGCCATCGGCGCCGGCGCCGTCGCCAACGTCCTCATCGCGGCCGTCGCGAGGCTCCTGCGCATGGTGGGACTGCGCAATCCGGATCCAAGCGGCGAGTGGATCGTCGTCGGCGTCGCCGCGGCCGTCCTGACATTCGGGCTCGGGACCAGCGCGCGCAGGCAGCTCGTCCGGCTCGCGCTGCTCGGTCTCGCGGTGCATGCGGCGCTCGTCATCAATCGGCTGCTGGGGATCGTCATCGTGGGCCGCGCGCCAGACGGGACCGTCGACGCGTTCTCCGCGACACCGTTCGCGATGGGGCTCATCGCGGTGGGCCTCGTCGTGGGCGCCGCGGCAGGTCTCATCATCCGCGGCTTCCAACCGCGACTGCCGACGTGGCGACCACCCGAGCTGCTCGTGCGCGCCGCCGGCTTCGCCTATCTCGCGGGCGCCGTCGCCGGCCTCGTCTGGCCGGCCCCGTTCCTCGCGCAGGTGCTGGGGGAGACCGACCTGACCACGGCGCTCGTCTCGATCCCGCTCATCGTCGCCGGTCCGCTCGCCGGCGGCGCGTACGCGTCGCGCGGTGGTGCCGACTACCGGAGCATCGCGCTCCTCGGTACGTACATGACCGCGCCGATCATCGTGACGCTGATCGTAGGCACCATCGGCAACGTGCTGCGGCTTGCCGACCCACGGTTCGAAAGCGTCGCGGGCCTGCTCCGGGGGAGCATCGTCCTCTCGTGGTTCCTGGTCGCGGTGCGGCTCGCCGGATGGCCCCTGGGGGCCGCGTTCGCGCAGGGGTTCCTGACGCCGGAGCCCACAGCGCGCCGCGAGACGGCGCCCTAGGCAACATTTCAACTTTCGTTTAAGGTACTTCCGGCGCGTTCGTACGCGCCGTGAAGGGGAGCCGTGCTCAGTCAGTCGTACCTGCGCGAGCTGAAGGCATACCACCGCGCGCTCGGAGACGTCACGCGCCTGCGCGTTGTGCAGATCCTCGCGACCGAGGGCGAGTTCCCCGTCTCCGAGCTCGTTCGCCGGCTGCGCATCAGCGCTCCGCTCATGTCATGGCATCTACGCCGCCTCACGCGCGCCGGGATCGTGCGCACCGAGCGCGTGGGCCGCGAGGTGCGGTGCTCTTTCGACCGCCAGCGCTTCACCGAGATGCAGGAACGCAGCTTCCGCGCGCTCGTGAATCGCTCGACCCCGTGAGCGTCGTTCCGCGTCGACTGGCCGGCGCCTTCCGCGGCACGCTCGCGCCGGCGGCCGGCCGGCTGCATTCGCTGGGCGTACGCGCGAACACCGTCACGGTGATCGGGGCGGCGCTCACGGTGCTGGGTGCCGCGCTGCTGGCGACGGCGCAGCCCGGCCCCGCGCTGGCCGTGCTCCTGCTGGGCACGCTCTGCGACACGCTGGACGGACAGCTCGCCCGCGCGGCGGGTGGCGGCACGCGCTTTGGCGCGTTCCTCGATTCGACGCTCGACCGCCTGTCCGATGCCGCGCTCGCGATCGCGGCCGTGCAGCTCGGGGCGACGCTTCCCGATCCAGTGCTCTACGGCGACGGCCTCGTCCTGCTCGTGGCCTCCTTCCTGGTCAGCTACATCCGCGCCAAAGCGGAGTCGCTCGGCGAGGGCGCCAGCGTGGGCGTCGCCCCGCGCGAAGCGCGCATCGCGATCTAGCTCATCGGCGTGGCGGGCTGGGCCGGCACGGGCCAGACACTCCTCTTCGCGGCGGCGGTCGCGCTCGCCGCGTTCCTCGCGACGCTCACCGTCATCCAGCGCCTCGCACACATGGCGAGCGCGCTCAATGAAAAGAAAGGTTGAAATAACGGACATGCCCGCACGCAAACGAGTTGCCCGGCCGACCACAACTGCGCTCACGGGAAAACGAGCGACGCGCCGCGGCGCAGGTCGCAAGATCCGCGTCGCGATCATCGGCGTCGGAAACTGCGCCAGCTCGCTCGTCCAGGGCGTCCACTACTACCGGGACGCGAAACCGGGGGATCCGATCCCGGGGATCATGCACGTCGACCTCGGCGGCTATCACATCCGCGACGTCGAGTTCGTCGCCGCGTTCGACGTCGATCGGAACAAGGTCGGCAAGGATCTGTCCGACGCGATCTACGCGAAGCCGAACAACACCTACCGGTTCGCGGACGTGCCGCGCACCGGGGTGAAGGTCAGTCGCGGCATGACCCACGACGGCATCGGGAAGTACCTCTCAAAAGTGATCACGAAGGCGCCCGGCGAGACGGCCGACATCGTCAGCATCCTGCGGGACACGAAGACCGACGTCGTCGTGTCGTATCTGCCGGTCGGCAGCGAGGAGGCGACGAAGTGGTACGTCGAGCAGGTCCTCGAGGCCGGGTGCGCCTTCATCAACTGCGTCCCGGTCTTCATCGCGCGCGAGCCGTACTGGCAGAAGCGCTTCGCGGCGAAGGGCCTTCCGATCATCGGCGACGACATCAAGTCGCAGGTCGGCGCGACGATCACGCACCGCGTGCTCACCCGCCTGTTCATGGACCGCGGCGTGCGCCTCGACCGCACCTACCAGCTCAACTTCGGCGGCAACACGGACTTCCTCAACATGCTCGAGCGGGAGCGTCTCGAATCGAAGAAGATCAGCAAGACGAACGCGGTCACGAGCATGCTCGACTACCCTCTCGCCGAGGATGACGTCCACGTCGGCCCGTCCGACTACGTACCGTGGCTGCTCGACCGCAAGTGGTGCTACATCCGCATGGAAGGCACCACCTTCGGCGACGTCCCGCTCAACGTCGAGGTGAAGCTCGAGGTCTGGGACTCGCCGAACAGCGCGGGCGTCGTCATCGACGCGATCCGCTGCTGCAAGCTGGCCCTCGACCGCGGCCTGGGCGGCACGATCGTGGCGCCGTCCGCCTACTTCATGAAGTCTCCGCCGCGTCAGATCCACGACGACAAGGCACGTGAGGGCGTCGAGGCCTACATCAAGGGCAGCGATCGCACGACGCTGGCGGGCGGGGCCTAGTGCCGGGCCGGTGCAGATGCGCATGAATTTCGGGAGCCGGCGCTAAATGCGATTGCGCGTGCCGTTCCGCGACGGCGCGCTCTACTGGTCGTGGCGCGCCGCTGCGCTCCTCGTGCAGCGGCTCCCCAAGCGGCTGGTCTACCTCGGCGCGGTCCTCGGCGGCGAGATCACGTATCTCATCTGGGGGCGCCGGCGAGAGATCACGAAGAACAACTTCGCCGTGGTCCTCGGACGGCCGGCCGAGCACCCCGAGGTGGCCCGCGTCGCGCGCCGGGCCTTCCGGAACTTCGGCAAGTACCTCACCGAGATCATGCGGTTCCCGTCGATGGGTGCCGCCGAGCTGCACGAGCTCGTGAAGATCGATCAGCAGTCTCACGCGAACCTCGAGGCCGCGCGAGAGCACGGCCGCGGGATCATCTTCGTGTCCGCGCACTTCGGGAACTTCGAGATCGGCGGGGCGCGCATCGCCCAGGAGATCCCCCTGACCGTCGTCGCGGACGAGCTCGAGAACCAGCGGCTGATGGATTTCCTCGTCACGAACCGCGAGCACAAGAACGTTGTGATCCTGCCTCCGGAGGGCGCGACGCGGCGCGTCCTGGCCGCGCTTCGCCGCAACGAGATGGTCGGCTTCATGATGGATCTCGGTCCGCGCGCCCACGAGCTCGACAACGTCGAGGCCACGTTCTTCGGCGCGCGGACGTCCTTTCCCACCGTGGCCGCCGCACTCGCACGCGTATCGGGGGCGCCGATCATCGTCGCCGCGGTGACCCGCGATCGCGACAACTCGTTCCAGGGGGTCGCCGGAGCGCCGATCTTCGTCCAGCGGACGAAACAGGCGGCCGCCGACCTGCAACACGCCACGCAGGCGATCGTCCACGCGCTCGAAGGGCTGATGCGCCATCAGCCGGACCAGTGGTACATCTTCCGCCCGATGTGGCCGGCGCGCATGGACGCCGCCACCTAGCCATGGGAACGGGAGCGCTGTCCGCACTGTCGGCGCGCGTCCTGTCGCGCATGCCGAGGGCGCTGATCGGCCCGTTCGCCGAGGTCGTCGGCACGCTCGCGTACCTGTCGGCGCCGCGCGCGCGACGCGCCGTGCGCGCGAACCTCAGCGTCATCGCCCCGGAGCGGAACGGTCGTGGCCTGGTCCGCCGCATCTTCGTCGAGCAGACGCGCAACTACGTCGAGATCTTCGCGATCCCACGGCTCGACAAGAAGCGTTTCCTCGCGGAGATCCGGACCGACGGCTGGGAACACGTGGCGCACGCATATGACAGAGGAAAGGGCGTCATCTTCGCGAGCGCGCACCTGGGACCGGTCTCCGTCGTCGGACAGATGCTCCTCGCGCACGGCTACCCCGTGGCGCTGCCCATCGAGGCCGAGCGGTCCGAATTCCAGCGCGCGGTGAATCGCGCGCGGGGCGGCGCCGGTCTGCAGCTCATCCGCACCGACTCCTCGCGAGGGATCTTCCGGGTCCTGCGCGAAGGGAAGATGCTCGGGATCCTCGCCGACCGCGCCGTGACCGGCGTCGGGCAGCGCGTGGAATTCTTCGGACGCGAGGCACTGCTGCCGTCCGCGCCGGTCGTGCTCGCGCTCCGCACCGGCGCGACGCTCCTGCCGGCGTTCGCCGGTCGTAACGACGGCATCCTCACCGCTTCGTTCGAGCCGCCGATCGAGATCCCGAACACCGGCGACCGCGACGCCGACGTCCGTGAGGGCGTGCAGCGTTTCGCGCGCGTGCTCGAGACCTACGTGCGCCGCGCGCCGGACCAGTGGACCGTCTTCGAGGACTTCTGGCGTGGGACGCGCTGATCTCCAGCTGCACTCGGACCTGGGAGACGGGCTCTCCTCTCCCGAGGCGATGCTCGACGCGGCGGAGCGCGTCGGCCTCGACGTGATGGCGCTCACCGACCATGACGACATCCGCGGGGCGTTCCTGCTGCGCGATATCGCGGCGCGGCGATCGAGCCCGGTGGAGGTCGTCCCAGGCGTGGAGGTGACGACGCGCGCCGGTCATCTTCTCGCCCTGTGGGTGGAGGAGGAGATCCCGATGTTCGCCGGCCTCGCCGCCACCGTCGCTCTCATCCACAGAGGCGGCGGTCTGGCCGTGGTGCCCCACCCGCTCTCCTATCTGACGTTCTCGGTGGGCGAGGGCGCGCTACGCGCGCTCGCCGCCGCCGCGGACCCGCTCGTGCGCGTCGATGGGATCGAGACCCGCAACCCGTCGTACGCCGGCCGCGTGCGCGGGACGCGCGCCGCGTGGCTGAACCAGACCACGCTGCACGTGGCCGAGACGGGCTCGAGCGATGCGCATCACGCGCGGCTGGTCGGGACGAGCTGGACCGAATTCGAAGGCGAGGACGCCGCGGCGCTGCGGAGCGCCATCGTCGAGCGGGCGACGCGGCCGCAGGGTCGACACTGGACCCTCGGCGAGCACCTGGACGGTGTCGCGAAGCAGCAGTGGCGGTCGATGGTGCGCGACCCCGTGAAGCGCGCGAGACGGCGGATCCGCCGCGCGCCAGGATCCAACACGTGAAGATCGGGATCGTGTCGCCATACGCGTATCCGCGGCCGGGCGGCGCGAACGCGCATATCCGCGAGACATACGAGCGGCTGCGCGAGGCGGGCCACGAGGTCCGCATCATCACGGCGCCGTGGGGCGACGACCCGCCCGCGCGCGACGTCATCCAGATCGGTCAGGCGATCGCCGTCCCGTTCAACGGCAGCATCGGCCGCGTCACGCTCTCGCTCCGGCTCGAGTGGCTGGTGTCTCGCATGCTCGATCGCGAGCGGTTCGACGTGATCCATCATCACGAGCCGTTCGTCCCGTTCCTCTCTTTCCAGATCCTCGACTCCGCCAAGTGCCCGCACGTCGCGACCTTCCACGCGTTCGGCGGGTTCTCCGTGTCGTACTGGGCCGGCCGTATCGCCCTCGACCGCTATATGGGTAAGCTCGACGAGAAGATCTGCGTGTCGAGCGCGGCGCGCCACTTCATCTCGACGTACTTCCCCGGCGACTACCGCATCATCCCGAACGGCGTCGACGTGCAGTTCTACGCGAACGCGCGGCCGTTCCCGGAGTTCAAGGACGGCAAGACGAACATCCTCTTCGTCGGCCGGCTCGAGCCGCGCAAGGGCGCGATGTATCTGCTGCAGGCCTATGCGAAGCTGAAGCCGAAGTACCCCGACACGCGGATCATCATCTGCAACTGGGGGCCGCAGCTCGGGAAGCTGCGCAGATTCGTGCAGGAGCACCGGCTGCAGGACGTGCTCTTCGCCGGGCGCGTGGACGACATCGACAAGGCGCGCTTCTACCGGACCGCGGACATCTTCGTGGCGCCGTCGACCGGCCAGGAGTCGTTCGGCATCGTGCTGCTCGAGGCGATGGCCGCGGGCCTGCCGGTCGTCGCCAGCGACATCCACGGCTACAAGCGTGTCGTACAGCGAAATGTTTCGGGTCTGTTGGTCGAGCCGCGGGACCCGGACGCCATCGCCGCGGGCGTCGAACGGCTGATCCGCGACCCCGATCTGCGCCAGCGGCTGGGCGCCGTGGGGGCCAGGCGGGCGCCGGAATTCGACTGGTCGCACGTGACGCAGCAGCTGGTCCGGGTCTACGAGGAAGTGATCCGGCGAAGGAGCGGGGCGGTAGCACTCTCGTAGGCCTTGCCACGTCGCGGTACCGTCATTCCGCCACGCAGTACATTCCGCGCCAAGGGGGTGGTCGCCATGTTCCGTTCGCGCATCGCACCCGTGCTCGTTCTCACGCTGATCCTCGCGGCCTGCGGGCAGCAGCCGGGGCCCGCGGCATCGCCCGGTGCACCCGGGGCGACCGCGGCAGCCGGCGAGACGCCGAGGCTCGGCGGCGAGCTGATCTACATCGTGAGCGCCGAAGCGCCGACATTCGACGGCCATCAATCGACGACCTTCGCGACGCTGATGCCGATCTCGCCGTTCTACAGCCTGCTCTACCGGCTCGACCCCGCCGACAACGTCAGCAAGGTCGTTCCGGACGTCGCCGACGGGATGCCGCAGATCTCCTCAGACAAGCTGACCTGGACCATCAAGGTCCGTAGCGACGTCACGTTCCACGACGGCACCAAGCTGACCGCCGAGGACGTCAAGGCGACGTACGACAAGATCGTCAAGCCGCCGACGGGCGTGACGAGCCCGCGCGCAGCGGCCTACGCGGCGGTCGAGTCGATCGCCGCGCCCGATGCGACGACCGTCGTCTTCAAGCTCAAGTACGCGTCGGCATCGTTCCAGGCGAGCCTCGCGTCGCCGTGGAACTACATCTACAGCGCCGCGAAGCTGAAGGCCGACCCGAAGTTCTACGAGAAGAACATCATGGGGACCGGCCCATTCACATACGTCGAGTACCAGCGAGGCTCGCACTGGGCGGGAAAGAAGAACCCCAGTTACTTCATCAAGGGCAAGCCGTACCTCGACAGCTACAAGGCGATCATCATCACCGACCCCGCCCGGCAGACTGCCGCGGTCCAGAGCAAGCAGGCCATGATCGAATTCCGCGGCTTCACGCCACAGCAGCGTGACACCCTGTCGCGGGCGCTCCCCAACGAGCTCGCGATCCAGGAGGCGCCGTGGGTGTGCGTGAACTACGTCGTCTTCAACACGACCAAGAAGCCCTTCGACGACGAGCGCGTCCGCCGCGCTCTCACGCTCGCCGTGGACCGGTGGTCGGGCGGCGAGGCGCTCTCGAAGCAGACCATCGTGAAGGACGTCGGCGGTCTGATGCGTCCCAAGGGACCGTTCGCGATGTCCGACACCGACCTCGAGAAGATCCCCGGCTTCTACCGCGACAACGCCAAGGCCGTCGACGAGGCGAAGAAGCTCCTGTCGGAGGCCGGCGTATCGAACCTCACGTTCAGCTTCCACAACCGCAACATCCCGACGCCCTACGAGCCGGTCGCGCTCTTCCTCATCAACGAGTGGAAGAAGATCGGCGTGACCGCGAACCACACCGTCAAGGAGACGGCGGCGTACCAGGCCGACCTGCGGAGCAAGGCGTTCGACGTCGGCCTCTCCTTCAACTGCGACTTCTTCGACGAGCCCGACCTCCAGCTGGCGAAGTTCGTTTCCGTGAGCAAGGTCGGCGCGGCGTTCAACGAGTCGCACTACGACGACCCGAAGCTCGACACGATGATCGAGGCACAGAGCCGCGAGACCGATCCCGCCAAGCGTCTGACGCTGGTCAAAGAGATCGAGCGCTACGCGATGGGCGAGAAGGCCTGGATGTTCCCGGTGATCTGGTGGTACCGCATCGTTCCGTACCTGAGCAAAGTGCGGGGGTACCGCATTGGCTCGAACCACTACACGACGATGGACATGGCGAATATCTGGCTAGCTGAGAAGTAACTAGTAGGCTCTGAACCGATGGGGAGCCGGCCGATGCGTGGGCAGAAATGACCGCTTACGTCATCGGCCGGCTCCTCTTGATGATCCCAACGCTCCTCGGCGTCGCGACGCTCACCTTCGTGATCATGCGGGTGGTTCCCGGCGACGTCGTCGCGCTCCGGTACTCGCAGTCCGGCTCGGCGCCCCAGGAGGTCATCGACCGCGAGCGCGCGTTGCTGGGACTGGACCGGCCGCTCCACGAGCAGTACCTCGACTTCATGGGCGGCATGCTCCGCCTCGACTTCGGCAGGTCGCTCTGGACCGATCAGCCCGTCGCGTCGGAGATCGGCTCGCGCCTGGGGATCAGCCTGGAGCTGGCCATCATCGCGGCGCTCATCGCGACGCTGCTGGCCCTTCCGCTCGGTGTGATCGCCGCGGTGAAGCAGGACACCTGGGTCGACTACGCGATCCGCGTCTTCAGCATCGGCGGCCTGGCGATGCCGTCGTTCTGGCTGGGGATCATGATGATCCTGTTCCTCGTCGTGGTCTTCCGCTGGGCGCCACCGCTCATCTTCGAACCGATATGGGAAGACCCTGCCGCGAATCTGGGCCAGCTGATCTGGCCGGCCCTCGCGGTCGGGTACCGCTATTCGGCCGTCGCGACGCGGATGACGCGTTCCTCCGTCCTCGAGGTCCTGCGCGAGGACTATGTTCGTACCGCGCGGGCCAAGGGTCTGCGCGAGACGCTCGTGATCGTTCGGCACGCCCTGCGCAACTCGCTCTTGCCTGTGATCACCGTCATCAGTCTCGAGTTCGCGTTCCTGTTCGGTGGGCTCGTGGTGACCGAGCAGGTCTTCAACGTGAACGGCCTCGGGAAGCTCATCGTCGACGCGGTCGCGCACCGCGACTACCCCCTCGTGCAGGCGCTGGTGCTCATCTTCGCGTTCGTCTTCGTGTTCGTGAACTTCATCGTCGACCTGCTCTACGGCGTGCTCGACCCGCGGATCAGATACACGTGAGCACGGCCACGATCACGCACGACGCGGAGGACCTGGCGCGCCGCCGCTACCTGGAGGATCGCGGCTGGCCGCGCTTCCGTCGAGCGGTGCGCGACTTCATCCGTCGCCGTCCGCTCGGGACGATCGGCGCCGCGCTCATCGTCGTGATGATCTTCGCCGCGGCCTTCGCGGACATCGTGGCGCCGTACGACCCCTACGAGGGCGTCTTCACCGGTCTGCCGACCCCGCCAAGCCTTGAACACCCCTTGGGGACCGACCCGTTCGGCCGTGACATCTTCTCGCGCGTCATCTACGGCGCGCGCACGGCGCTGCTCGTCGGATTCGTGTCGTCGCTGGTCGGCTCGACGCTGGGTCTGGTCCTCGGCGTGATGGGCGCGTACTTCGGCGGCAAGGTGGACGAGGTGATCCAGCGGCTCATGGACGTCCTGATCTCCTTCCCGCTGATCGTCATCGCGATCGCCGTCGTCGCCGCGCTCGGGCCCGGCACGGGGAACGTGATCGTGGCCGTCACCATCCCGGTGATCCCTCGTGTCGCGCGCGTCGTCCGCGCGAGCGGGCTCGCGGTCGTCCAGATGCCGTACATCGAGGCGGCGCGCTCGGTGGGCGTGCGGGCGCCCCGGATCATGTTCCGCCACATGGTCCCCAACGTCTTCGCGCCGTTCCTGATCTTGCTCACGGCGTTCCTGGGACAGGCGATCCTGCTCGAGGCGTCGCTCTCTTTCCTGGGCCTTGGCGTCGTCGAGCCCGAGCCGTCGTGGGGCCTGATGCTCCGCGGTCAGGGAATGGCGTTCCTCGAGCAGGCGCCGTGGCTCGCGATCGCGCCGGGTGTCGCCATCAGCATGGCGGTCTTCGGCTTCAACCTCTTCGGCGACTCGCTGCGAGACGCTCTCGACCCGCGCCTGCGTACGGCCTAGAAGTGCTGCGGGCCCGCGACGTGATCCGGCTGCACATGGGCCACTTCACAGCGCCCGCGCATCTGCCCTTCGCGGGCGCGGCCGTTGTGGTGACGGCGTTCCTGATCCGGCATCCGCTCGGGCCGATCCTGCTCGATACGGGTATCGGCGTCGGCCTTCCCGCGGTCGAGACGATGTACAGGCCGGTGCGCACCGCGCTCGACGACGTGCTGCGCGCGGCGGGCGCGGCCCTCGGCGAGATCCGCGCGGTCGCGAACTGCCATATGCACTTCGACCATTCAGGGAACAACTTCCGCTTCCCAGGCGTGCCCATCTTCGCGCAGAAGGTCGAGCGCGCCGCCGTCGCGACGCCGAATTACACGCTCGCGGGCCCGGTCGCCGAATTCGCCGGCGCGCGGTTCGAGCTGCTCGAGGGCGAGGCCGAGATCGTGCCCGGCGTGCGCATCGTGCCGACGCCCGGCCACGTGCCGGGTCACCAGTCGTTCGTCGTCGACACGGAGGAGGGACGGATCGTGATCGCCGGGCAGGCGTTCCAGGACGCCGCCGAGTACGCGCGAGCGCTCTACGCGTGGAGGCTGGACGCGGCGGGGTCGCCGCACCCCGAGTACGCGCCCTGGGTCGCGCGGCTCCAGGAGCTCGATCCGTGGCGCGTCACCTTCGCGCACGATCTTGCGGTCTGGCAGCGCGACGCATGATCGCGCGCCACGGCCTCAGCTACCACGGCGTGGGGGCCGTAGGCCCCACACGCCGAACAGATGCGGACGGCGAAGGCCGCCCGATTACTTGCGGCTGAGGCTGCGGATCTGGGTGAGCGCGAGGAACGCGAACACCGCCGCCATGGCGATGCCGGCCATGACGAACGCGCTGCCGATGCTGAGCACGTCGCCCGACGGGTCGGTACCGAGGATCCCCCCGGCGACGCCGGCGGTGGCGATCGAGGTCGAGTAGTACGCCAGCGCGAGTCCCATGACAGCAAGACCGAGGAACGCGAACGCTTTGGGCCAGGTCGGGTTCTTCATCATGACGTGGCATTCAATTTCGGATGCTCGGCCCAGTCAAGCCCCCAAAGGTAACCCGCAACGGAACCGACATTGGCGCGTTGATGCGGCAACAGCACCTCGTCGGGTCACTGACACCGCGGTGCTATCTCACTCTCCCGTCCACACCGGCTTCCGCTTCTCCATGAATGCCCGCACGCCCTCGCGGAAATCACGGCTCATGTAGCAGAGCAGGATGAGGTCCGCGCTCTCCTCGGGAAGCATCCGATCGCGGATCCGACGCAGCGCCTCTTTGGTCGCGCGCAGCGTCAGCGGTGCGTGCGACGCGATACTCCGCGCGAGCTCATCGACACGTGGCACGAGCGCGTCCTCGGCGGCGGTCACCTCGTGGTACAGCCCGATGCGGAGCGCCTCGTCCGCATCGACAAGACGCGCCGTGAAGACGATCTCCTTCACGCGGGCCACGCCGATGAGCGAGACGAGGCGCACGAGATTCGCCATCGAGAAGCAGTTCCCGAGCGTGCGCGCGACGGGTACGCCGAAGCGCGCGGACGGCGACGCGACTCGCAGGTCGCAGGCCGCCGCGATGGCGGCACCGCCGCCGACCACCGCACCGCGCAGGGCCGCGATCGTCGGGACGCGCACGCGCTCGAGCGCGGTGAGCCACCTGTCCATGCGCTCCTCGTACTCGAGCGCTTCGCTCTCCCTGGTGAATGCGCTGAACTGCGAGATGTCCGTCCCGGAGACGAACGCGCCGCCGGCGCCGGTGAGGACGAGCGCTCGCACCGCTGGATCGGCGTCGACCTCCTGCGCGACCTCGGCCATGCGCGCGTACATCGCGAAGGTCATCGCGTTGCGCGCCTCGGGCCGGTTGAAGGTGAGCCACACGACGTCGCCGCGTCGCTCGACGAGCACCTCGTTCATGCCGCCGCCACCGTGCCCCGCGCCACGAACGCCCGGACCTCGTCCTCGGAGTGCCCGATCTCGCGCAGGACCTCCGCGGAATGCTCGCCGAGCAGCGGGCCCGCGCGCTCCAGACTGGCCGGGGAGCTGCGCAGCCGCAGTGGCGTGCCCAGCGCGCGAACGGTCCCGAGCCTGGGGTGCGGCAGGTCGACGAAGAAGCCGCGCTCGCGCAGATGCGGGTCGGCGAAGACGGCTCCGTAGTCCTGGATCTCACCGCACGGGACACCCGCTTTGCGGAGCAGCTCGAGCCAGTGCGCGGCGGGTCGTGTCGCGGTGACCTCCTCGATGAGCGGGATCAGCTCGCGCGTGTTGCGACGGCGGAGCGTCCCGTCGGCGAAGCGGTCGTCGCGCTCGAGGCGCTCCAGGCCCATCACGCGGCAGAACGACCGCCACGTCGGCTCGGTGGTCGCGCCGAGCACGAAGTGCGTGTCGGAGGCACGCACCGCCTGATATGGACCGA
The DNA here is from genome assembly GCA_035281485.1 of Candidatus Limnocylindria bacterium. GTDB lineage: Bacteria > Chloroflexota > Limnocylindria > P2-11E > P2-11E > CF-39. The sequence goes on from DATEDV010000108.1 coordinate 19,775, forward strand.
CGAGCTTGTGCGCCGAGCCTGCCGCGCGCGGGATATCGCCGGTGGTGAAGAACTGCCCCGCCTCCCACACGGCGAGCGACACCGACGATTCGTACATGGAGATGTCAACCAGCTGGCCGCGGCCCTCGCGCTCGCGGACGCGCAGCGCGGCGAGGATCGCGATGGTCGCGTAGAGGCCCGCGACCAGGTCCGAGATCGACACGCCCACCTTCACCGGTGCGCCGCCCTCGTCGCCCGTCACGCTCATGAGCCCGCTCATCGCCTGCACGATGATGTCGAGCGCGGGCCGGTCGGCGTACGGGCCATCGAGTCCCCAGCCGGTGACGGCCGCGTAGATCAGGCGGGGATTGGCGTCGAGCAGGACCTGCGCCTCGAGACCCAGGTCGCGCATCGTCCCGGGCCTCAGGTTCTCGACGACGACGTCCGCGCGCGCCGCCAGACGTCGGAAGATCTCCGCGCCGGCTGCCTGCTTCAGATCGAGTGCGACGCTGCGCTTCCCGCGGTTGAGGCGCACGAAGTTCCCGCTCTCACCGTCGACGATCGGCTCGAGCCGTCGCGACAGATCACCACCCCGTGGATCCTCGATCTTGACGACATCCGCTCCGAGATCGGCGAGCTGCATGCCGCAGAACGGCCCCGCCATGTAGTTCCCGACCTCGAGCACACGGATCCCGGCGAGCGGCGGCGGCATCGAGGCGAGTCTACGGAGAGGGAGCGCGGGCGCATCGCGAGCGAGAGTTGAGCCCGCGGGACAGGGCTACGGCTCAGCACTCACCCCATCGCTCGACGACGCGCTTGTCACGAAGCTTCCAGACACCGGCGCGGCCGCCGCCGCTGGATCCGATGATCCAGATGTCCTGGCCCTGCGCGAATACGCTCGTGAGCGCGCACGTCGTGCCGATGTCGACACGCTCCACGACGGGTTCCTTCGCCGGGATCTCGGGGGCCCTGAGGACGCCTTCGGCGGTGAGCACGACACCGTCATCGCCGACGATCCACGCCGTGGACCCGACGGCGGCGACCGAGCGCAGCGGGACCTGCACGCCCGAGTCGACCTTGGACCACGTCGCCCCCGAGAGCGCGACGATCGTGCCGCCATCGCCGACGGCGACGACCGCACGGACGTTGCCACCTGCGATCGCACGAAGCGTCACGTCGACGCCGGTCGGCACCGCGCGCCATCCCGCCACCTCCAGGCGATAGCTGATGCCCTGGCTGCCGACGGCCCAGGCTGACTCGAGACCGAACACGACGAGCGCGTTGAGGTCCTCGTCGATGCCCGCGGCGTACGGCTGCCACGTCCCGCCGTGGAGGAGCAGTACGGTGCCCAACGCACCGGACGTCATCGCGCCCGTGGGCATCGCCGCGACGCCGCGCAGATCCTGAAGCGTCACGTCGAACGCGTTGATCGAGCGCGCGAGGTCGTCGACGATGAGGACCGCGCCGACGGGACCGACCGCGTAGAGAGTGCGGGCGTCGCACGATGCCTGCGTGAGCGTGCGGAGCGTGCTGTCGACCTGCGACCAATCCTTGCCGTCGTACCGCAGAAGTCCCCCACCGCTGCTCACGACCCAGATGGCCTGCCCGGTCGCGCAGCCGCTGGAGAGCTGCTGGCGGAATACCGTGGGATCCGTCGTTGGGACGGGCGTCCGCGTCGGCGGGGGGCTCGTCGGAGTTGGGCGCGGCGTGGGCGACGGTCGCGCGACGGTGCCGATCGCCAGCCCCGTGCCGATCGCCGCGAACACCAGAAGCACCGCGAGCACGCCCGCGGCGCCGAGGGGAAGGGCCGGCCCGCCCGCGGGCGACCGCGTCTTGGCGCCCGCCGGATCGGGTGCCTTGTCCGGCGGTGCGCTCGTCGCTTCCGCCGGTGCCGACGGCGCTTCCTTGGGGGGCCGCTCGGACGGCGGTGTGGCGTCGGTCACATCGACTCGAGACGGCGGATCCGCTCGGCGATCGGCGGATGGGTATCGAACAGGCCGTCCAGCGCCCGGGGAGCGTCCTTCAGCGGATTCGTGAAGTAGAGCGACGCGGTCGCCTTGTTCGCCACCTCGAGCGCCTCCCTGTCCGCCGCGATCTTGCGCAGCGCGCTGGCCAGACCAGGCGGATAACGCGTGAGGAGCGCCCCTGATGCGTCCGCGAGGTATTCGCGCTGTCTCGATACGGCCATTCGGATGAGCGTCGCGACGATCGGAGTGAGGATCGCCAGCACGAGGGCGACGATCAGGATGATGCCGCCGCCGCGGTCGCGCCCGCGCCGCCCGCCGCCCCACGCGAACGACCTGAGCATCCAGTCCGACAGGAGCGCCACGGTGCCGACCAGGACCGTGACCAGCAGCATGACGCGGATATCGCGATTCACCACGTGGGACAGCTCGTGCGCGATCACGCCTTCGGTCTCGACACGATCGAGCTTGTCGAGGAGTCCGCGCGTCACCGCGATCGACGCGTGCTTTGGATCGCGGCCTGTGGCGAACGCGTTGGGTGCGGTGTCGTCGATGAGATGGATGCGCGGCGGGTCGATCCCGAGGCCGATCGAGAGTGTCTCGACGATGTTGCGCAGCTGCGGCTCCTCGCCGGCCGAGAGCTCGCGCGCGTGGCTCTGCGCGAGGACGAGCTTGTCGCCGGCGAAATACGACGCCGCCGCCGACACGCCTGAGAGGCCGATCGCGGCGGGGACCATCGCGAGCCCGCCGCCCGGCGCGAATGCCTCACCGACCGCGAACCCGAGCGCGGTGATGATGCCGGTGAATGCGGTGACGAGCACGATCGTTCGCCAGCGGTTCGCCGCGACGGCCTCGTAGATGTTGAGCTGAGATCCGGATACGGCCACGCGGACTAGCTGAACGACACCTTCGGCACTTCCCGCTGGGCCGTGTCGACGAGCTCGAAGTACTGCTCGGCCAGGAAGCCGAACATCCCAGCGATGATGTTGGTCGGCACGGTCTGGATCGCGGTGTTGTACTCGCGCACGTTCCCGTTGTAGAAGCGTCGCGCGAAGGCGATCTTGTCCTCGGTCTCCCGCAGATTCTCAGAGAGATCCTTGAACTCCTGGACCGCCTGCAGCTGTGGATATGCCTCGGCGACGGCACGTAGATTGAGGAGCGCGGCGCCGAGCGCGTTCTCGGCCTGCGCCCGCTGCTCGGGCGAGCCGGTCTGCGCCGCGGCCATCGCCGCGGATCGGGCCTGCGTGACGCTCTCGAACGTCTGCCGCTCGTGCGCGGCGTAGCCCTTGACGGTCTCGACCAGGTTCGGGATCAGGTCCCACCGCCGCTTCAGCTGTACGTCGATGTCCGCCCACGCTTCGCGAACGCGCTGACGCAGCGTGACCAGGCGGTTGTACAGGCCGATGACGAACACGACGATGGCGGCGACGATCGCCAGCAGGATCAAGATCTCCACGGCGTCCTCCCCTTCCGAGCTGCGGCGGGCTCAATCATGACATCAGCGTCGCCGGCCGGATCAGCGGTGGGGGTACGGCGCGGGGAAGCCGGAGCCGGACGAGCGATCCCATCGTCGATGGGCTCTCGATGTCGAGCGATCCGCCGTTCGCCTCCATCAGCAGGCGCGCCAGCTCGAGTCCGAAGAAGCGATCGGCCACGGCGGCCGCGCGCGGGTCGCTGGCGCGGTCGGGATCGTCGAAGAGCGCACGATCGTCCGCCCGCAGGGGCACGTGCGAACGGTCGCTGACGTCGACCCACGCCGACCTCGCGTCGAAGCGCACGGCGACGTTCACATACTCCGTCGAATGCTGGAGCGCGCTCCGGATCACGCTCTCGATGGCCTGGCGCAGGCGGTCGACGTCCGCGGCGACGAGCGGCGCCTCCGCGCCGAGCGTGATGATCACGCGCTGTTTGTCGGCCATCGCGTGCACCGTGTCACGCACGATCTCGTTGAGATCGGACTGCGTCCTCGTGAGGAGCAGACGCTCGCTCTGCAGCCTGCCCAGGGACACGAAATCACGCGCCAGGAACTGCAGCTCCTGGGCGCGTCGGTTCAGCTCCTGCACGGTGTTCCGATCGGCGGACTGCGGCGGCGTGTTCCGCTCGAGCTTGTCGGCGAGCGCGGCGATGGCCTCGATGGGCCGAGGAAGCTCGTGATCGAGCACGCGAAGGAAGTCGTCGCGCTGGCGATCGACGTCGACCAGGCGCACGGCGCTCGTGCGCTGTCGGTGGATGAGTAGCGCGATCGCGACGAAGATCACGAGTCGTGTGAAGCCGTTCCACGTGGAGGCGGGCAGCGACACGGTGCCGCGGTTGACCGTCTCCGCGAGGAGCCACGCCGACGCGCCCGCTACGGCGAGGGCCACACCGGGCCACCGTCCCGCGTACCAGGCGGACACCACGACGGGGATGAGGTAGAAGAGCGAGAACCCGACGTCCGGCCCGCTGAGTATGTCCACCAGGCCGATGGACGCGACCGCGATGAGACACAGCGCGGTCAGCGAGACCGTGCGGCCCACGCGCTATTCCAGCAGCGCGCGCACCGCGGCTGCGATGTCCCGGGCCGCGATCCCCGCGGCCTCGAGCAGCTCGGCGGGTCTGCCGGACGAGGGCATGTCGCGGACCGCGAGATGCCGGAGCTTCACATCGGTGACGCCCAGGCCGGCGAGACCACTCAGCACGGCGTCGCCGAGCCCGCCCTCGGCCCAGTGGTCCTCCACCACGACGAGGCGGCCGTCGGTCTGGTGGACCGCCGCGGCGATGCCGTGCGCGTCGATCGGCTTGACGCTGTACGCGTCGATGAGCCGGATCGCGATGCCCTCTTTGGCCAGCACGTCCGCGGCCTTCACCGCCTCGTGCACGGTGATCCCCGCGGCGACGACGGTCGCGCGGTCATCCGTACCACCGCGGACGACACGGCTCCCGCCGATGGTGAACTCCTCCTCGGGCTGGTACAGGATCGGCGTCTTCTCCCGCGTCGTGCGCACGTAGCTGATGCCACGCAGGTCCGCCATCAGCGACACGAGCTTCGCGGTCTGATTCGCGTCGCAGGGGTACAGGACCGTACTGCCGTGGACCGCGCGCATCATCGCCAGGTCCTCGAGGGCCATCTGCGATGGACCGTCCTCACCGATCGAGACCCCGGCGTGCGATCCGGAGAGACGGATGCTCGCGCGCGAGATCGCGGCCATGCGGATGAAGTCGTAGGCACGCGTGAGGAAGGCCGCGAACGTGGATGCGAATGGCACGAAGCCCACCACCTGCATGCCGACGGCGACCGCCACCATGCGCTGCTCCGCGATGTACATCTCGAAGAAGCGATCCGGGGCCGTCTTCTTGAAATCCTCGGCGTGGGTCGAGTTGCTCACCTCGGCATCGAGAGCGACGACGTCGGCTCGTGCCGCGCCGAGCGCCGCGATCGCCTCGCCGTACGCCTTGCGCGTCGCGACCGGCTCTGCGTACCGCTTCAGCTCCGGGCGTTTGGCGGGCGGCAGCGCCGCCGGCTCCCAGCGCGGCGGGCTCGGCACGTCGAAGTCGCGCGAGCGCTCGTCACCGATCTCGCGCAGCGCCTGCTTCGCCTGGTCGGCGTCGAGCGCCTTTCCGTGCCAGCCGGGCTTGTCCTCGACGAGCGAGACGCCCTTCCCCTTCACGGTGCGCGCGACGATCGCCGTCGGGCGCGACGAGCCGCGCGCGCGGCGATACGCGTCGTCGATCGCGCTCAGGTCATGCCCGTCGACGACGATCGCGTCCCAGCCGAAGGCCTTCGCCCGCGTTGCGTACGCGTCGGTGTCCCACTCGAGCTCGGTCGGTCCGCGCTGACCGAATCGATTCACGTCGATGATGGCGGTGACGTTCTCGAGGCCCTCGTGTCCGGCGAGGTCGAAGCCCTCCCAGATCGATCCCTCCGCGGTCTCGCTGTCGCCCACGAGGACCCACACGTGATACGGCGCCTTCAAAAGACGCTTCCCCGCGAGGGCGACGCCGACCGCGATCGGCAGACCCTGACCGAGCGAACCGGTGGCGACGTCGACCCACGGGAGGACCGGCGTGGGGTGGCCTTCGAGGCGTGAGCCGAACTTGCGGAACGTGAGGAGCTCGGCGTCGTCGATGGCTCCTGCTGCACGGAACATCGCGTAGACCAGCGGCGACGCGTGGCCCTTCGAGAAGATGAGGTGATCGTTGGCGAGCGAGTCGGGTCGTCGGAAGTCGTAGCGCAGATGGCCGGCGAGCAGCACCGCCATGAGATCCGCCGCGGACAGCGATGACGTCGGATGACCCGAGCCGGCGGCCGTCGAGCAGCGGATGCTGTCCGCCCGCAGCTGACGCGCCAGCGAGCGATACAGGTCGAGGCGCGTCGTTGTCTCGCTCACGGTCGCCACGACCACACCCTACCCCAAGGACGACCGTGTGGACCGAATATCCTCGGGCGACCACGGGGGTGACGGCATGGAGATCGGGCTGTATGGCCTGGGGCGGATGGGCGGGAACATGGTCACGCGTCTGGTCCGCGGCGGCCATCGCGTCGTCGCGGGGAACCGCAGCTCCGGCCCGGTCGACGAGGCCAAGGCGAACGGCGCCGTCGGCGCGTACACGATCGAGGAGATGGCGAAGGCGCTGAAGCCGCCGCGCGTGCTCTGGTCGATGGTGCCCGCCGGCGAGGCCACCGACCACACGCTCGACGAGTTCGCGCGCTACTCGTCAAAGGGCGATGTCCTCGTCGACGGCGCGAACTCGTACTTCCGCGACTCGATGCGACGCGCCGCGAAGTACGCCGCGCTCGGCTTCGACTACCTCGACGTCGGCGTATCCGGCGGCGTGTGGGGCCTCGCGAATGGCTACTGCATGATGGTCGGCGGCGATTCGCGCGCGGTGGAGCGCGTCAGGCCGATCCTCGACACGCTCGCTCCGCCGAACGGTTGGGCGCACTTCGGGAAGAGCGGCGCGGGGCACTTCGTGAAGATGGTCCACAACGGCATCGAGTACGGGATGATGCAGGCGTACGGCGAGGGCTTCGAGCTGATACACGCGAGCGAGTTCGCGATAGACATGAAGCGGGTCGCGAGCGTGTGGCTTCAGGGGAGCGTCGTGCGCTCGTGGCTGCTCGAGCTCGCCGAGCGCGCCTTCGAGCAGGAAGGTCCAGATCTAAAGAACATCAAGGGTTGGGTGGCCGATTCCGGCGAGGGCCGCTGGACCATTCAGGAAGCGATCGCGCATGACGTGCCTGCGACAGTGCTGGCGCATTCCTTGTTTGCGCGTTTCACGTCGCGCCAAGATGACTCGTACGCAATGAAAGTGGCGGCGGCGCTGCGCAATCAATTCGGTGGCCACGAAGTGAAGAAGTGATCCGGTCCTCGCGATGCACGACGGCGGCCGCGGGTCCTGCCGGGGCTCGGGGTCTTGGCTCGCTCGCAACTCGCCCGCTCGATCCCCTTCAAAGTCGTCCCCTCGTACCGCGGGCTCAACGCTCGCTCGCCAAGACCCGACTCGCCCCGTCACCCGCGGCCGCGCCGTCGCTGCACCTGCGATGACCGTCACTCTTCAGAACCCGCTGCGCGAAGGATTGCGGCTCGCACGCACTCCTGAACCCTCGTGTCTCCTGATCTTCGGCGCGTCGGGTGATCTCACGGCGCGCAAGCTCATGCCGGCGCTGTACAACCTC
>DATEDV010000109.1:0-9299 GCA_035281485.1 Candidatus Limnocylindria bacterium
GGCCCGTGACGCAGAGGCAGGCCGAACGCCCGCAGCTCGCCCTCGCACTCTGAAACACCGTCGTCAAGGCGTCGCGATGATCGCCACGTCGACCCAAAGCTTCGACGACGCGATCGCGAAGGGCGTCGCCGTGCGCGACGGCAAGGTTTCGCAGTACCGTGTCGACCTCGAGGTCGCACCCGCGCTCGAAGAGGACAAGGATGAGGAAGAAGGCGACACGGACCGCGAAGACGACGGCAACGAGGGCTAAGAAGGCGAGCACCAGGTCCTCCGGGGCTGCCGGCGTCCGGATCCTCCTCGCAACGGACGGGTCTCCGGGCGCCGCCGTGGCTCTCGACCTCGTCGCGGCGCTGCCCCTGCGCTCGCGTGATGAGGTCATCGTCGTCATGTATCCGGACTACTTCCTCGCCGCGCGTCCGGACCGGACCGGTCTGATCGGGCGACTCATGCAGGGCCGTCGGGATGCCGCACTGAGGACCGTGGACGCCGCGGTGCGTCAGCTCGAACAGCGTGGGCTGCGGGCCAGCGGCGTGGTCGCGGAGGGGCTCGAGGCCGTCGACGGGATCCTCCGCGTCATAGCGGAGCGAGCGCCGGATCTCCTCGTCATGGGGACTCGCGGCCTCGGACCGGTCCGCAGCGCTGTGATCGGAAGTGTCGCCCGGGCCCTCGCACAGCTCAGCCCTGTGCCGGTGCTGATCGTGCGAGATCTCCGTACGGCGCCACAGCGAGTGCTCGTCGCGGTCGACGGCTCTGAGGCGTCGCGAGCCGCCCTATCGGCGTTGGCCCGACTCCCGGCGCCGAAGGAGCTCACCATCGAGATCTTGAACGTCATGCCCGCGCGTGACTGGGCCAGGATGTCGTTGCCGGACGAGCATCTCGGCCAGGTCCGCGAAACACAGGAGCGCGCGGAGGCCGAGGCTGCCGACGCGCTGCTCCGGAGCTCGCGCGAGGCGCTGCCGACAGGCGTCAGGGTCCGGACTGCGAAGGAACGCGGCGCCGTGACCGAGACGATCTGGGCGCACGCCGACGCGATGGCGGCAGACCTGATCGTCCTCGGATCGCGCGGTGACGCCGGCCCGCGCCGCCCCTTCTGGGGCAGCACGGCCGAGCGGTTGATCGTCACCAGTGGCCGCTCGGTCTTGGTCGCGCCACCGCCCGCCAAGCGTCCCTCGCGGTCGGCAGCTACGGCGCGTGCAGGAACGGGCCGTTCGTCCGCCGCGTCTGGGTCACACGGCAGTCGCCGGAGGAGGCGAACCTCCGCACGATGATGACCGGAGGTACGAAAGAATGATGGGTCCCGGCTTTGCCTACATGCCCGACTTCATGGGCTGGATGATGCTCGGCTCATACGTGTTCTGGGCCGTCCTGCTCGCGCTCGGCGTCTTCGTCGTCGTCCGCCTCGCTCGGCCCGGGGACCGGCGATCCGATGCCAAGGCCATCCTCGACGAGCGACTTGCTCGCGGTGACATCGATCGAGAGGAGTACCGCGCGCGGCTCGATCTGCTGAAGGTCTGACCGCTGGCTCGTGACCTAGGCGGTGAGGCCCACCCAGCTGCCGTGGACCTCGCACGCACGCCTCGGGTCACGGCTGTCCTGACCGAAGAGCACGCTCACGACGGCGAACACCACCGCCGCGATCGCCCATGACAGGATGATGTCCACGGATCAGCTGCGCCTTTCCAGATGCGTCTGACACGCGATGCAGCGCGCTGCCTGGGGACGAGCCTCCAGGCGGCCCTCTGAGATGCGGTCGCCACAGTCCACGCATATCCCGTAGCTGCCGCGGTCGATGCGCGCGCGATCCTCGACCGGCGTGGCCAGCTCCGCATCTCGCTGCGCGATGCCTGCGAGCAGCTCCTGTCGCTCCGACTGGAGGCGATCTCGGATGTCGAATGTGAGCATGAACCAAGGGTCGCGCGCGAACGCGAGCACGGCTAGTGCCGCTTGTCGTCAGAGACACATGACCTACGGCACTCCACGCGGACCATGGAGCGACCTACGTTTCCCGAGCGGAGGTGACGTATGACGCGTGCTGTCGAGACTCCCGAAGCAGAGATCGAGATCGCCCTGGACATCGACCCCGTGTGCGGCGCCACGATCGACCCCGACGCCGCCCGAGAGCTCGACTTCGCGATCAGCTTCGCCGAGCGCGAGTACTTCTTCTGCGGGGCCGCCTGTCACGCTCGCTTCGTTCGCGCCCCGCTGTCATTCGCGGCTGCCGGCCGCGACGCGCCCTAGACCGACAGACGAATGAGGAGTGAACAGATGGCGACTCAGATCAAGGACACCATCATCGACACGTTCAAGCTCGACCGCGAGAGCGTCGACGGCGTCATTGCCAAGATCGAGCATCTCATCCACGAGGGGAACGTCCGCCGCATCATCGTGAAGGATGCTCGAGCCGTGACGATCATGGAGGTACCGCTCACGGTCGGCATCGTCGGTGCCGCGCTCATCCCCTTCTGGGCCGCGCTCGCGGCCGCGGCGGCGCTGGCCGCGGACTACACGATCGAGGTCGAACGCAAGGAGCCCGAGGCCGCCTGACGGCGGATGGTGCCGGGAGCAGCGTTGAGGCCCACGGACCGAAATCGAAGCGCTCGAACGTTGGGGGATCTCCGCGGCGTCGATAACGTCATCCCGCGTCAGGGACGGCTGATCATGAAGGGCTCCGGTTCCATCACCGCGACCATTCGCTCGCGACCGAAGGGACCAATGGCTCGGTAAGACGTGCCATGCGGATGGTGTCCGCGTTCGATCACGGACCTAGCGTCGCCTCCAGAATGACGAAACAGACGCATCTGATCGCCGAAGGTCGCGTGTTCTGCCCGCAGGCGGGTCGTGACATCGACTTCGAGCGGTGTCTCGGATGTCCTCTGCTCGCCGACATCGACGTCGACTCGCGGCACCCGAAGGTCGTTTGCCGGCTGCCCGTGAGGGCGGAGGCGCGGCTGCCACTGCGCGCATGATCGAGGTCACCCACGAGAAGGGCGATCGCTTCAGGGTGAGTGTCCGCGGTCACCGACTGGTGACGGACCAGCCGATCGACGCCGGCGGGGGCGATGCCGGCCCGACGCCGACGGAGTTATTCGTCGCTGGGCTGGCGGCATGCGTTGCGTTCTACGGCGGTCGCTTCCTGCGGCGGCACACTGACGGCTCAGTCTCCGTCACGTGCACGTATGACATGAGTGAGGATCGACCGGCTCGTGTCACCGCGATACGGATCCTCGTCGATGTGCCGACGGCGCTGCGCTCCGACGTGCGTGACGGCCTCCGCCGCGCGATCGAACACTGCACGGTCCACAACTCGCTGCGAACGCCACCGGACGTGCGCATATCGGTGCGTGATGCTGTCCCCGCTGCGGCGGCCGAATAGGGGGCATGCCGATCGGGCCGCTGAAGCGTGGCGTTTCTGTCGGCTAGGAGCCGACGAAGATGACGATAGGTTCGGAGGGTCGAACGTCCCCCATGGCGAGCCGCAGGACTCGCGCCGAACGTCAGCGCATCCGGCGCGGCGGCGCGCCGGCCGATCCCGCACGCCCGACCGGTCGTCAGCTCGCGATCGCCGCGCTCATCGCGGTCGTGGGAGTCGTCGCCTTCATCGTCATCAGCGGCGGCGGATCATCTGCGCCCTCGAGCACGCTGACTCCGGGTGTGCGGCAGGTGGGCCACGTGCGGGGTCTCGATACGGCACCTGTGACCATCGAGGAATGGGCTGACTTCCAGTGCCCGGCGTGCGGCACGTTCGCGCGTACGACCGAGCCGCAGCTCGTGGCGACATACGTCGCACGTGGGCAGGTGAGGATCGTCTATCGCCACCTCGCCTTCCTCGGCCCGGAGTCGCAGTGGGCAGCGGAGGCGTCGGAATGCGCGGAGGAGCAGGGGAGGTTCTGGGAGTTCCATGACCGGCTGTTCGCGTCGCAGGCGGGCGAGAACCGTGGCGCGTTCTCGAAGGCCAACCTGAAGCGCATCGGCGAGGAGCTCGGTCTCGACCGATCGTTCGCGGCGTGCGTCGACTCGGACCGCTACGCGCAGCGCGTCCGCGACGAGACGAAGGCGGGTCAGGACAAGGGCGTGCGTGCGACGCCCACGCTGTTCGTCCAAGATCGCAAGATCGAGGGCGCCGCGACATTCGAACAGCTGAGGGCGATCATCGATCCGCTCGTCGCCGCTCGTTGAGACGCGCGGTCGCGGTCACCTCCGCGGTCGGCGCGGCCATCTCCGCGTATCTCACCTGGGTCCATTACTCAGGTGACCTGGCGCTGTGCATCGGGGTCGGCGGATGCGAGGCAGTTCAGGGCAGTCGCTTCGCGGTCGCCGCCGGCGTTCCCGTCGCGGTGATCGGCCTCGGCGGATTCGCCGTGATCTTCGCGCTCGCGGTGCTCCGCCTCCGCCCGGACCCGCCCGCGTGGGCGGACACCGCGATCTTCGCGCTCAGCGTGGCGGCCACGGTGTATGTCGCGTACCTCACCTACATCGAGCTGTTCGTGCTCGGCGCGGTGTGTCCCTGGTGCGTCGCTGTCGCGCTCTGCTCGGTCCTGGTCCTCGCGCTCGTCGGCGCGGAGCTGCTTCGGCCCCGGCGGAGCTGAACCGACGGCGTGGTCCTTTGCCTGCTGCAGAGGGTCGATCGCCGCGCGTTTCGGGCCGTTTGGCTCTACGAGGTCGTGCGTGCCAGCGCGACCCTACGGACAGGATGCTGCTCGGACATCAGCCACGACTGAGAGGTGTGTGACGTGCGCGTTCTGATCGCGACCGACTTCTCCACTCACGCCGACGACGCCGTTTCTGTGGTCGGCAGGCTTGCGCTGCCCGCAGGGTCCGCAGTCCGTCTCGTGCATGTCGTTGAGCCCATCCCGCACATGAGCATGATCACGCCGATATCGATCGCCGCGATGGGCGAGGAGCTCGAGCGCGAAACGCGGGGCATGCTGCTGGTGAAGGGCGCGACGCTGCGCGAGCGCGGTCTCGACGTGCAGACAACGGTGGCGGTCGGGCGTGCGGCTGACATGATCGTCGACGAAGCGCAGCGGTTCAATGCCGAGCTCGTCGTGATCGGCAGTCGTGGTCGCGGCGCGATCGCGTCGACACTGCTCGGCTCGGTCTCCGCGGAAGTCGTCGACCGCGCGCCGTGCCCGGTCCTCGTCGCGCGCGGCAGAACGCTTACCCACATCGTGCTCGCCGAAGATGGCTCGTCCGTATCGGCGATCGGGGCTGACCTGGTCGCTGGAAATCCGGCTCTGCGAGCGGTCCCCGTGACCGTGGTCAGCGTCGTCGACGCGCCGTTCCCTTCGGCCATCTCCGGCAGCGACGATGGACCGAGCGTTCGTGCCGCCATCGAGTCGTATTACGAGTCATTGCCGCTACTGCGTGCGGCCAGGGCCGCCGTCGCGAACGAACGCGCCGCGCAGCTCCGGACCGCGGGGCTCAGCGCCGACGTGGACGTTCGCGAGGGCGACGCCGCGCGGCAGCTGATCGAGGCGGCGCGCGAGAAGGGCGCCGACTGCATCGTCATCGGCAGCCACGGTCGCACCGGTATCTCGCGACTGGTCCTGGGGAGCGTCGCGCGCGCGGTGCTCTTCAACGCGCCGTGCTCCGTCCTGATCGCTCGGGCTCCGGCCGGCGTCACCGTGGAGCCGCGCGCGAAGGCGCTTGCGGGAGCGCGCCAGCCGTAGGTCCCTCGGTCCCGGACGGAAGGGCCGTTCGGCCGTTGGCGCCCCATCGGTACGCGGGCAGCCTGTCTCCATGAGCGTGCGCTATCCAGGCATCCCCGTCGTCGCGGATGGCTCCGAGGCCATCGCGCACGTCGAGACGCGCATCGCAGAAGGCTCCTGCGCCTACCCGATCACACCCTCCACGACAATGGCCGCGCTGTTCCAGGCGGCGGTCGCCGACGGTGCGGCAAACCTGTGGGGGACGCCGCTGCGGTTCATCGAGCCGGAGTCGGAGCACTCTTCGGCTTCCGCCGCCGAGGGCTTCGCCCTCGCCGGCGGCCGCGTCACGAACTTCACCGCCGGTCAAGGTCTCATCCTCATGAAGGAGGTCCTCTACGTCATCGCCGGGAAACGGCTCCCGGCGGTCTTCCACGTCGGCGCGCGCGCGCTCACCAGCCAGGGACTCAACATCCACTGCGGGCACGACGATGTCATGGGTGTCGCCGACACCGGCTGGGGGATCCTGTTCGCGCGGAACGTGCAGGAGGCCGCCGACCTCACGGCGATCGCGCGGCGGACCGCCGAGGCGACGGAGATCCCTTTCATCGTCGCGCAGGACGGCTTCCTCACGACGCACACGTTCGAGAATCTGCTCCTCCCGGAAGACGCGCTGCTGCGCGAGTACGTCGGCGATCCGCGCGACCATGTGCGGCCCTACTTCGACCCGAAGGACGCGCTGATGACGGGGGTCGTGCAGAACCAGGACTCGTACATGAAGGGCCGGATCGGCCAGCGCGCCTTCTATCACCGGCTTGCGGAAGAGCTCCGCCTGGCGATGCACTCGTGGAGCGAGCTCACCGGCCGGCGCTACGGCCTCGTCGACGCGTATCGGTGCCAGGATGCGGAGACGATCGTCGTCGCGCTGGGGACGATCGCCGATACGGCGATCGCCGTCGTCGATGAGCTGCGCCGCGCGGGGCGCCGGGTGGGCTGCGTCGGCGTGACGAGCTTCCGGCCATTTCCGGCGGCGCGGCTGGCGAACGTGCTCAAGGATGCACGCGCCGTCGCCGTCATCGAACGCACCGACGAGCCCGCCGCGGCCGACAACCCGCTGACGCGTGAGGTGAAGGCCGCCCTGGCCGACGTCGCAGCGACCGGTGGTCGCATCCCGCTGGTGGCGTCCGTCTCCGCCGGTCTCGGCTCGCGCGATGTCGCTGCCGGCGACATCGCCGCGGTCTTCCGCTGGCTGCAGGAGCCGCTCAGCGTCGAGCGGCGTTTCGCGGTCCTCGGCATCCGACACCCGCTGGGGCTTGTGCGGATGGAGCTCGACGTCCGTCCGAAGGGCGCGTACAGCATGCGCGGCCACTCCATCGGCGGCTTCGGGTCCGTCACGACGAACAAGCTGCTCGCCGCGCTCGTCGGGGACCTGTTCGGCCTGCGCGTGCAGGCGTATCCGCGCTACGGGTCCGAGAAGAAGGGACTGCCCACCGCGTACTTCCTCACCATCGCCGAAGCACCGATCCGTACGCACTCCGAGCTCGAGGCGGTCGACTTCGTGCCATTGCATGACGCCGCCGCCTTCTCGCAGAGCGCGCCGCTCCGCGGCCTCGTCGACGGCGGCACGGTGTTCGTCCAGACAGCGCTCACCGACCCCGAACGGATCTGGGCCGCACTGCCGGTCCGCGCCCGAAGCGAGATCCTCGAGCGGCGCATCCGTCTTGTCGCTCTCGACACGGCCGATCTCGCGCGAAGGCACGCGCCGCGTGCGGACCTGCTTGTGCGCATGCAGGGCGTCGCGCTCGTCGGCGTGTTCCTCCGAGTCACGCCGTTCGCATCGCGGGCGGGGCTCGATCGCGAGCAGCTCATGAAGGCGGTGGCGGAACGCCTTGCGCGCTTCTTCGGGAAGCGCGGCGGCGCTGTGGTCGACGCGAATCTGGCCGTCGTCCGTGCCGCCTACGACGGAGTGATCGACGTGACCGCGGCGATCACCGGAGCCAGGGAAAGGGAGCCGCTGGAGGTGACGAGATGACCACTCGCACGGTGCGCGATGTCATGACGAAGGGTGCCATCAACGTACGGGCGGATCTTCCGCTCAGTGAGGCTGCCCGCCTCCTGGACACGTACCGCATCAGCGGCGTGCCGGTGGTCGATCGCGAGGGGTATGTGGTGGAGGAACGTCAGATCCACCGGCTCGTCGTCGTCGCCGACGATGGCCGGAGGCCGATCGGCATGCTGTCGATCTCCGACGTCGTTCACGAGATGGCCCGGCAATGACGCTTACGAAAGACGCCGGGGCTCCGAAGGAGGGCCACGCGCTCGCCGAGGCGTCGCACCTCTTCGATGTCCACGCGTACGTCGACGACTTCAATACCGCGGTCCTGAACGCGTATCGCGGGAACGTCGCCGACGCCGAGCTGCCCGCCGACGGAGGTGTTGCGCGGAGCATCATCCCGCCCGGCACCGCCGCCGCACGGGACTTCAGCCATCTCGCGCCGGGCATCCCCGAGCTCGTCGCCGACCGCTGCGTCGGTTGCATGAGCTGCGTGAACGCATGTCCCGACAGCGCGATCCTCGCCATTGCGCTGCCGAAGTCCGCGGTCGAGGAGCGCATCGAGTCGTTCGCGACGACGGAGCCGGTGCCGGCGCGCGCCGCAGAGAGCGCGCGGGCCCATTTCGCCGAAACGCGCAAGTACGGCGATGTCCCCGCCAAGCGCGGTCTCGAGCCCGCGCTCTTCGGCATCTTCGTGGATCCGGTGCACTGCAAAGGCTGCGCGGAGTGCGTCGAGGTCTGCGTCGCACTCGGATACGACGCGCTGCGCATGATCGACAAGGTGCCGCAGGAACCGAGCGGCGAGGCGACGCTCGACAGCTATGCGCGTGACATGCGGTTCTTCCGCTCACTCCCGCCGACGCCGCCGGAGTACCGCAACGAGAAGGCGCTGGCCGACCTCATGCTCGGCGACCACGCGATCGGCTATGTCGGCGGAGCCGGCTCGTGCTCGGGCTGTGGCGAGGCCACCGCGATACGCATGCTCGTCGCCGCCACCCGGCAGACCTACGGGACCGATGGGATGGGTATCGTCGCGTCGACCGGCTGCAACACCGTGTTCGGCAGCACCTACCCGTACAACCCCTACCTCGTGCCGTGGACGAACTCGCTCTTCGAGAACGGGCCCGCGGACGCGCTCGGCATCCGCGCGCGCTGGGATCAGGACGGCAAGAACGAGCGCCGCATCTGGGTGATCGGCGGCGATGGGGCCATGTACGACATCGGCTTCCAGTCGCTCTCGCGCATGGTCGCCTCCGGCGCGGACATCAAGGTGCTGGTCCTCGACACGCAGGTGTACTCGAACACCGGCGGCCAGGCGTCGACGGCGTCCTTCGGCGGGCAGGTCACGAAGCTCTCGGCGTACGGGAAGTCGCTCCACGGACGACCCGAGCGTCGCAAGGAGCTCGGCCGCATCCTCATCGGCCACGGCGACGTCTTCGTCGCGCAGACGACGCCGGCGCACGTGAACCACTTCTACAGGACGATCCTGGACGCGAACAGCTATCCCGGTCCCGCGGTGGTCATCTCCTACGCGCCATGCCAGCCGGAGCACGGGATCGCCGATGACGCGTCGAACCGGCAGGCGCGTCTGGCGGTCGACT
>DATEDV010000110.1:0-2249 GCA_035281485.1 Candidatus Limnocylindria bacterium
GTCGAGGCGGGGGCCCTCGCCGCGGCTGCGGTGGCGTCCGACACGACGTACCTCGCCGTCGTCGATCGCGATGGGAACGCCGTGTCGCTCATCGAGAGCGTCTTCAGCGAGTTCGGCTCCGCGTGCGTCATTCCGGGCACGGGAGTGCTCTTGAACAACCGGCTCATCGGGTTCTCCCTCGATCCATCCTCGCCGAACGCGATCCAGCCGGGGAAGCGGCCGATCCACACGCTGAACACCGTCATCGTGCTGAATGGCACGACCCCGCGCTTCGTCTTCGGCACGCCCGGCCGCCACGCGCAGGTGCAGACGAACTTCCAGCTCGCCGTCGGGCTCATCGATCAGGGCTTCGACGTGCAGCGAGCCATCGAGGAGCCGCGCTGGTATCACGAGTCGGGGAAGGCGCTCAAGATCGAGAGCCGCTTCTCCGAAGCGACGCGCAAGGGCCTCGCGGCGAAGGGCCACGAGCTCACGCTGCTGGGCGACTGGGCCGAGGTGACCGGTGGTGCACAGGCGATCGCGATCGACGAGAACGGCGTCTTCAGCGGTGGCGCGGATCCGCGCCGCGAGGGCCACGCCGCCGGGTACTAGGGGTCGCCGCGGACACGCCACTAGCGAAACCGGCGGCCGCATGAGACGTTCATAGGGTGATGCGCGTCCTTCCGGCACTCCTCATCGCGATCGGTGCCGTGCTCGGCGCGTGCGAGCCAGCGCAGCCGCAGCCCGACGCGGTGGCGAAGGCGTACGCCGACGCCTGGATGAAGGCGGACTACCAGGCGATGTGGTCGCTCCTCACCGTCGAGTCGCAGAAGGCGGTCGGCACCGAGGGCTTCATCGATCGGCTTCCGCGTATCGCCCAGGAGATGACCCAGACCTCCATCGAGGTGAAGGTCGGGCCATCGTCCCGGCCGAGCGTGAACGGGCAGCCAGATCCGCGGAACGCCGTCGTGCCGCTCGATGTCACATTCCACACGCAGCGCGTCGGCGACGTCCGTCGCACGACGACACTCGCGATGGTCTTCCTCGGTGAGAAGGACAAGGGCGAGTGGAAGATCGCCTGGTCACCGACTGCGATCCTGCCGAATCTCACACCCGGA
This sequence comes from Candidatus Limnocylindria bacterium, assembly GCA_035281485.1. GTDB lineage: Bacteria > Chloroflexota > Limnocylindria > P2-11E > P2-11E > CF-39. Next base: position 1,098 of record DATEDV010000110.1, read on the forward strand.
CGGCTCGTGCGCATGACCAGGCTCAACACGACGCGCGGACGGCTTCTCGCGCGCGACGGCAGCGAGCTCGCGACGTTCACCGAGGGCGGCGTCGTCGGCGTGGTCCCGGGACAGGTGCGGTCGCCGAACGCGATGATCGCGAGCCTCGCCGCGGCGATCGGCGTGCCCGAGGACTCCATCCGCGCGAAGCTCGCGCAGCCGTGGGTGACGAACGACACGTTCGTCCCGATCCGCACGCTGTCGGGTGCGATCCTCGAGGCGGCGAAGGCGAAGATCGCGGTCATCGAGGGCGTGCAGATGCAGCCGACGCGCGTCCGGAGCTATCCGACGGGTCTCGCGTCGCAGACGCTGGGCTATCTCGTCGAGGCGTCCGAGGCCGACGCGGCGAAGCCGGAGCGCGTGCGGCGTGGCGTGCAGGCCGGCGACATGATCGGCAAGGTCGACAGCGGGCTCGAGGCGACGCTCGACGACATCCTCGGCGGCACGTACGGGTTCCGGCTCACGATCATCGAGCCAAACACCAGTCTCGTAGAAACGCTTGGGGAAACCCTCCCCGCGCCCGGGCAGGACGTCGTGCTGTCGCTCGATCCGGCGATGCAGCGGGCCGCGGAGGCCGCGCTCGGCGACCGGAAGGGCGCCATCGTCATGGAGGATCCGTGGAGCGGCGAGATCCTTGCGATCGCGAGCCGGCCCACCTACGACCTCAACGCGTTCATCAGCGGCGACGTCGCCGCGATCGCGCGGTATTCAAGCGACCCGAACAAGCCGCTCTTCAACCGCGCGACGTTCGGGCAGTACGCGAGCGGGTCGTCCTTCAAGCCGATCACCGCCGCCGCGGCGCTGCGCGAGGGCCTCTACAAGTACGGCGATCTCCTGCCGTGCCCTGCGCGCTGGACCGGCTACGGCGCGCAGTGGGTGCAGCTGAACCACGAGACGAGCGATCTCGGGAACATCGACATGCGGACGGCGATCGCGCGGTCGTGCAACTCCTTCTTCTACGAGCTCGGAAAACGGCTGAACGATCGCAACCCGGATCTCCTCCCGAACGCGGCGAAGAGCTTCGGGCTTGGGAAGGCGACGGACATCGACTACGTCCTCGAGGCGGAAGGGCTCGTCCCGAGCCCCGCCTGGAAGCAGACGCGCGCGACGGAC
>DATEDV010000111.1:0-6137 GCA_035281485.1 Candidatus Limnocylindria bacterium
CGACCGCGGGTGCGGGCGGCGGCGGAGGCGGCGGAGCGGCCGGCGCGTTCGCGCCGAGCGGATCGGCGCGCAGCGAGCCGACGCTGGACATGATCTTCGCCTCGAGCGTCCTCCAGTCGGAGTCGGACGCCGCCGCGCGCACGACGACGACGCGATCGCCCGGTCGCGAGAAGAAGTAGCGGCTGAAGACGTGGACGCCCTCGTAGACCGCCTCGTCGTCGAGCGTGGAGAACCCCGGCACGGCGCCGAGCTCGCGGTCCCCACGGATGCGCGCGTCCATGCCGACGAGCCCGCTGTCGATGCGCGCCAGGCCGACGCTGATCACCGCGCCGGCATCGGCGACGAGACCGCTGGTGATCGGGATCGGCGCGGCGTAGAGCTGCGGGTCCGCGAGCCGCAGCTGATAGCGGACGATCTCGAAGACCGGCTCGGCCGGATCGGTCACCGGGTTCAGTGCCGTCGCGGGAGCGCGCACCCAGTCGGCGGGCGGCACGAACGACACGCTCGCCTCATCGTCGGTGAAAGCCCGCGCCTGCGGCAGCTCGGCGTCGATCGGCGCGGCGATGACCTCGGAGACCGGCGCGGCGGCCCGGTCGTCGGCCGCGACCGCGACGGCCGGGGCGTCGGCCACGTCGGCGAGCTCGATCGTGCGGCTGCCCTGGAACGGCATCGCGACGACGGCGGCCAGGGCCAGCGCCGAGGCGGCGCGCGTGATGACCGGCCGAGGCGACGCTCTCACCGGTCCCTCGGAACGACGGGCGTACGGAGACGTAACACGCTGCTACTGGTCCGCTACGGCTGCGTCTTCTATGCGCTTCGCGGGAGTCGCACGCCGCCGGGAGAGACGCGCTGAAGGCTCACCCAACGACCGGCGCCGAAGATGAGGTGGTCCACTACCTCGATGCCCAGTATCTGACCCGCCGTGGCGGCGTCCCTCGTCGTCCGCAGATCGTCGGCGGACGGCGCGGGGTCGCCTGAGGGGTGGTTGTGCGCCAGGAGGATCCCCGACGCGGTGCGGCGCACGGCCTCGGTGAAGAGCTCGCCGATCCGCACCGACGTTCCGGCCACGTTGCCCACGTACACGGGCACGACAGCCATGAGCCGATGCTTTCGCGAGAGCAGCGCGACGACCAGGCACTCGCGCTCGAGATGGGCGAAGTGCGGCGCGAGCGCGGCGGCCGCGAGCTCCGGCGTGTCGCAGCGCTCGCCATCCGCGGCGGCGGCGATCACGCGGCGGCCGAGCTCGCAGGCCGCGACCACGCGCACCGCGGTGGCGAGACCGAGTCCGCTTTCGCGTAGCCGCGACACGTCGGCCTGACCGATCGCGCGCGCACCACCGATCGCGCGGAGGACCTCGTTCGCGATCAGGAGCGCGGAGCGCCCAGCGGTGCCGCTCGCGATCAGCAGGGCGAGGAGCTCGTCGTCCGAGAGCGAAGACGCGCCACGGGCGACGAGGCGCTCGCGCGGTCGCGTCGACTCAGGCCACTCGCGGATCGGCACGCACGAGATATCGGCGCCGCGATGCCGACTATTCGGCCGCCTTGCCTCCGGCGTGAACGGTCCAGTCGCGCTCGTCGAAGTCCTTCGCGCAGTACGGGCAGATGTTCCACTCGGGCCGGATGAGCTTCGCGCAGGAAGGACACATCCGCTTCAGTCGTGTGCGGCACGTCGGGCAGAGGATGAAGTCCTCCTGCACGCGTTCCTTACAGGTGGGACAGACGACACGCTGCTCGGCTTCCGCGAGCAGGCTCTCCTCCGCGAGCTGACGCTCGTACGCCTCGCCCAGCGTCTCCTTCGGCCGCACGATGAGATAGAGGAACAGGCCGAGGATGTTGAGCACGACGACGAGCAGACCCGCGAGATACGGAAGGATCGGATTCTCGGTCCGCTGCTGCGCGTCGCGGACGGTCCAGAAGACCATCGCGAGGTAGAGCGCGAGCACGTACAGACCCGCGCCGCGTATCGCGAGCGCGACGAGCGGGTTGTTGACGAAGCCTTCCCACATCGCACCAATATCGGGCACTGCTTTAGACCTCCGCCCCGAGTCGCTGCGTATCCCGACGCACGCGCTCACGCCAGTAGTCGAGAAGATCGGACAGAGTCTGCTCGAACGGGATCCGCGGCTCCCATCCCGTCGCGCGCTGGAACTTCGTCGTGTCGGCCCACAGGATCGGCACGTCGCTCGGACGCAGGCGCGCGGGATCCTCCTGCGTGCGGATCTTCGCCGTGGAGTGCGACAGGAGGATGTCCATCATTTCGCGGATCGACCAGCACTTGCCGCGCCCGACGTTGTACACCTCGCCGGGTTCGCCCTTCTCGAGGGCGAGCCAGTACGCGCGGACCATGTCGCGCACGTCGGTCCAGTCGCGCTTGCTCGTGAGATCGCCGTGGTAGATCACCGGCTCGTGTTTTCCTGCCTCGATCAACGCGATCTGGCGGGCGATGGTGCTGGTCACGAAGTGCGTGCCGCGGCGCGGTCCGGTGTGGTTGAAGCCGCGTGTGACCACCAGATGCAGCCCGTAGGACTTGAAGTACTGGTACGCGAGCTTGTCCTGGGCGACCTTGCTCACGGCGTACGGCGAGAGCGGTCGTAGCGGATTGGTCTCTTTCATCGGGACCTCGTCGGGATGGACGAGCCCGTACTCCTCGCTCGAGCCGGCGATGTGCATCCGGATCTGCGTGTCGTGACGCCGGATCGCCTCCAGCAGGTTGAGCTGCGACTCGATGTTGATGCGCAGCGTGGCCGACGGCTCGTCGAAGCTGGACTGCACGTACGACTGCGCCGCGAGATGAAAGACGCGCTGCGGCTGGACCGAGGCGATGAGCTTCTCGACCGCGCCGGGATCGGTGAGCTCGCAGTGGAGGAGCGTGACGCGACCGCGGCGATCCTCGCCCCGCAGCGTCCCGCCGGTCGGGTAACGACCCTCGATCATCTCGACCTTGCTCTGTGCGGTCAGCGTCTCGAGGTTCTCGGTCCGGGACCGCCACCGATACGTCGCGAAGATCGAGACCTCGGGGTGGTTGGCCAGGATGTACTCGGCGAGGTGGCTGCCGGCGAAGCCGGTGATACCGGTGATGAGAACGCGCATCGGGCCGAAGCGTAGCAATTCCCTTACCAAACAGCCGAGGCGTAGCTCGGCTACAGCCCACCGCTCGCGTGCGTCTCACGCATCGCGCGTGCCCGCGACGCTGCGCAGCAGCGCGGCCGCGCGATCGAGACCCTGCTTCGCGATGCGGTACGGCCTGCGCCGCCCGCCACGCTCCACAAGTCCGACCGCGCGGAGCTCGGCAAGGTGATGGAGCACGGTGGAAAGACCGAGACCCAAACGGTCCGCGAGCTCCTGCGCACCCAGATCGGATCCCGCGAGAGCGCTGAGCGAGCGGAGCCGGTTCTCATCGGCGAGCGCGCGCGTGAGCGCGACCAGCTCCGGCGACACCCGCGGCGGAACATGGGTCGGTCCGATCGGAACGCAGATGAGCTTCGTCTGCTCGCGCTCGAACTCGTGGGTCGTCGGGTGGATGACCAGGGACGGGATCAGCAGCACGCGCGCGACGTTCGGCTCCGGCACGTACTGCCATCCCAGCATCTCGCTCACCGCGTCCTCGGGCGTGCGGCCCGACATCGCACGGCGTCGGATGCTCGCCTCGGCACGAACTCGTCGGAGCGTCGGCTCGATCGACCGGGTGAAGACGCGATCGATCCACTCGTCGAGCAGCGGCAGCAGCTCCGCCTTCGTGCGCGCGGCTCCGGCTTCGAGTCGCGCCCGCAGCGACCGCGACCACCACGCGTCCTCACCCGAGCCCCGCCCGACGAACGTGGCGATCGCATCGGCATCGCCGCGGATCGCGGCATCCATCACGTCCACCGGCGTCGAGCGGCGGAACCACCGGACGTAGTAGCCGACCAGCTCTCGCTGAAGCTGCAGCGGTCGCGTCCCGTAGACGTACGCGCGGAACGCGGCGACGTCGCGCGGCGGCGGCGCCTCGTACGCGAGACCCAGGAGGTGCGCCCACATCCAGTCGCTCGCAGCGAACGCGCGAACGCGCGCGATGAGCGCGTCCCCCGCGGCGTCGCGCACCGCGGCCGCCTGCGGCGTGCGCGCCTGCGACGCAGCGACGGCGAGCGACAGCACCAGCTCGTACGCGGGCGCCGCCTCGACGCGCGCGCGCGGCCCCGCGGATGAAGTGCGACGCACGTCGAACTTGTAGCACGGCCCGCGCCCCTCCTAGGGTCGGAGCGATGCGCGTCGGTCTGCAGCAGTGCACCTACACCTGGCCGGGCGGACCCGCGACGCTTGCCGACGATCTGGCCGCACTGGCCGGTGAGGCCGAGCGCGCGGGTCTTGCGAGCTTCTGGCTGATGGACCACTTCTTCCAGATCCCGTCGTGGGGCACGCCCGAGGATCACCCGATGCTCGAGGCGTACACCGCGCTCGGGTACGTCGCCGCGCGGACCTCGCGCATCAAGCTCGGCACGCTCGTGAGCGGCGCGATCTACCGGCATCCGGCGGTGCTGATCAAAGCCGTGACGACCCTCGACGTCCTCTCCGCGGGCCGCGCGTATCTCGGCGTGGGCGCGGCATGGTTCGAGACGGAGGCGAAGGGCCTCGGGATCCCCTTCCCGCCCAAGCGGGAGCGCTTCGCGACGCTCGAGGACGTGGTACGCCTCGCGCGGGCATCGTGGAGCGACGGACGCTCCGTATTCGAGGGTCGCACGCTCCGCGCGGAACGGCCGCTGCAGAATCCGGCGCCGCTGACACGTCCGCACCCGCCGATCCTCATCGCGGGCCGCGGCCCGAAGCGGACGCTCGACCTCGTCGCCCGCTACGCCGACGCGTGGAACATCATCGCGTCGCCCGCGGAAGGGCCGAGGTTCCTCGACGCGCTCCGGCGTCGCTGCGACGAGGTCGGGCGCGACGTGACGGAGATCGAGACGACCGTGCTCGATCCCGAGGACTGGCGCCTCGACGAGGACGCCGGCTATCGCTGGAGCCCTGACTGGGAGCTGGCTCGGCTCCGCCGCTGGCGCGACATCGGCTTCGACCACGCGATCGTGAACTACTCCGACGCGCATGACCCCGCGAAGCTGCGCGCGCTCGGAGCGGTGGTCGCCGCGCTCTAGCCCACGGTCGCCGCGATCCGACCGGAGGACGCAGGAGCGCCCGCGCTGCGACACTGGTGCGATGCCGATCCTCGATATCCGTCGGCACGCCCAGCGCATGGATCTTCAGGACGACCGGAGCGCGCTGTCCGCCGCGGGTCGCGCGATGTGCGAACGGCTCGCGAAGGACGCGCCGAGGTACGCGCTCGTGATCTCCAGTCCGCTCCCGCGGGCGAAGGAGACCGCCGAGCGCATCGCGGGCCGGCTCGACGCCGCGGATCCCGGTCTGCTGCCGGATCTGGGCGGCGCGGCCGCGCGGATGTTCGGCGAGATGCGCACGCTGGCGGACTGGGCGGGACTCATGCGTGGGGACGAGAGCGCGCAGCGCTTCGCCGAGGAGCAGCTGCCGACGTGGGCGCGCATCGCGGGCCGCGTCGGCGAACGCGATCGCGTGCTCGCCGTGTCGCATGGCGGCATCGTCGATCTCCCCGCGATCGTCATCGCCGCCCGCCTCGGCTCGAAGCTCGACGGCCCAGCGTTCGGCTACGGTGAGGGCGTGCGTGTCACATACGCGAAGGGCACGCCGGTGAAGATCGAGGCACTGCGCGTCGCATGAGATGGCTCGCGCTGCTGCTCGTCGTGCCGCTCATCGCGTGCGAGTCGCGCGTCATCGTGTCGCGTTCGCCGTCGCCGCAGCCCTCGTCGACATCCACCGGTACCCCCGCGGTGTCGGCGTCGCCGACGCCGAGCCCGAGCCCCACGAAGGCGGCACTGCGGCCGATACCGAGCTTCACACCAGCGACGCGCCTGGTCAGCTCTACGCACACCTCCGATATCCCGACCACGCCGCTGCCGCGCTTCCTCCTCACCGACGACGGTCGCGTGATCTCCGAGGACGCCTCGGGACAGTTCGTGCAGCGAAAGCTCACGCCGGCCGGCGCTGCGGCACTGGTGCTCCAGGCCATCGAGACCGGCCTGTTCGAGCGCGACGCGAGCTACGGTCGCGAGCCGAAGCCCGGCACGACACCGCCCGCGC
>DATEDV010000112.1:0-6573 GCA_035281485.1 Candidatus Limnocylindria bacterium
GGCCGCGGTCGTCGCGGACGCTTACGTCGCGCACCTGCGCGATGTGCGTGACGGCGCGTTCGACGTCCCGCCTGCGGCGGTGGACGTCGCGGGCGTCCTGACGGACCCGGCGACGCGCGAGAGCGCACGTGCCGCCGCCGCTGAAGTGGCGGCGCTGAACGGAGCGGTCTTCGTGGGCGGCGTGGACGCGCGATGCGCCGGACAGGCGATCGAGATCGAGCTGCGCCACGCCGAACGGATCCACCGCGCGCTCGTGGAAGCCGAAGCCTGCTCCCCGCGCTGACCGCGTCGCGCCACCGACTGCCGACGCGACGCGTCGCGCTCGGGGCGCTATCCGCGCTGCTCGCCGTCGGCGCGGGCGCGGCGAGCATCGACATCGGCGGTGAGCCCGCGGCCCCGTCCGCAGGGTCACTGGCCGACTCCCTCGCGCCGTCGACGTGGGCGATGAGCCTTCCGGCGGCATGGCTCGCGGCGCCGGTGCCGCGCCTCCGCGCAGGCGACACGATCGACGTGCTCGCGGTCCGGTCCGGTGATCGCGCGTACGCCGTGCCGGTCGCGTACGCGGCACGCGTGATGGCGGCCGACGAACGGGGCATCGTGCTCGAGCTGGACGAGGAGGGGGCGAGCGCGATCGCGATCGCCCGAGGCGGAGGCATGCTGCTGGTCCCGCTCCTCCGCTCCACGCGTTGATCGCGGCGAGGGCATGAGCGCCCGGGCTGGGATCTGCGGCGGCCCAGAGCTGCATGCCGCGGCCCTGGCGCTCGGCCTTCAGCTCTGCGACGGCGAACGCCCCGACCTTTTGCTGGTGGACCTCCGTGACGCTACGGCTCGCGCCGCCGCGGCGACCTTCGACTCAGCCATCCCGCGTGTCGTGGTCGCGGGGGATGCGGAGCGGACGCTCGCGATCGCGCTCGGTCATCAGGCGTCCGCGATCGCGACGTCGTGCGAAGCGGCCGCGCTCGGGCCGCTCGTCGCCGCGGCGCTACCGCGGCCCTCGCGCCGCGCCACGCGCGTCGTGCTCGTCACCGCCGCACGTGGCGGTTCCGGTCGCACCCTGCTCGCGGCGAATCTGGCGCGGCGGATCGGTGCGCGGCTTTCAGTCGCCGCGGTGGACGTGACCGGGACCGGCGCGCTGGGCTGGTGGCTACAGAGCGCCCCGCGGACCTGGACCGAGCTCGAGGAACTCGCCGATGAGCTGACCTCCGAGCACCTTGCCATCATCGCGGCCGAGTCCGGTGCTGGCGTCCGAGTCATCGGCGGCCCACCGGTCGCGCCGACACAGCGGCTCGCGGAGTCCACGGTCCGTGCGGCCACATCGCTGGCGGAGCTGGTGATCGTGGATGCCCCGCTGCTTGCGGATGAGCGTTGTCGCGCGCTCGGCGCGCACGCGGATCGCGTGCTGGTGATGTCCTACGACGACCCGCTGTCGAGGGCGAACCTCGACGCGAGCGAGCTCCCGGACGATGCGTGGCTGATCGCGTCGCAGTCGCGCGAGCCGCGGATCGGCGAGCGGCTCGCGTTCCGCGCCATCCCCCGCGACGAGGCCGCGGTGAGCGCCGCGATCTCCGGGCACCGCGTCGTCGGCGGCGTGCTCGGTCGCGCCTACGACGAGCTCGCGGAGCTGCTCGTGCTCGACGCCACGTGACGACCGATGGCGTCCGTTCGCGCCTCGAGCGCGCGATCGTCGCTCGATTACGCGAGGCCCCGGACGGACGGCCGCGACGCGATCAGCTGCCCGCGGCACTGCGCGAGGCGCTCTCGTCGGAACGGGTCGTCGTCCCCTCCGGCGAGCTGCGCGACCTCGAACGCTGGTTCGAGGATCGCCTCTTCGGGCTCGCGGCTCTCGCGCCCTTGCTGCGGGATGAGCGCGTGAGCGAGGTCATGGTCAACGGGATGCGTGGCGTCTGGGTCGAACGCGACGGACGGCTCGAAGAGACGGCGATCCGCTTCGCCGATCCCGACGAGATCCTCGTCCTGATCGAACGTCTCGTCGCGCCGCTGGGTCGGCGCATCGATCTTGCGACCCCGCTCGTCGACGCGAGGCTTCCCGACGGTTCGCGCATACACGCCGTGATCCCGCCGATCTCGCTGCACGGCCCGGTGCTCACGATCCGCCGCTTCGCGAGCCGCCCGTTCACACCGGAGGATCTCGTTCGGCTGGGGACGTGCGCACGCGAAACGATGGACTTCCTTGTCGAGGCGGTACGGCAGCGCCGCACGATCCTCGTGTCGGGCGGCACGTCCAGCGGCAAGACCACGACGCTCAACGCGCTCGGTCACGCGATCGGAGAGCGCGAGCGCGTGGTCACGATCGAGGACGCGGCGGAGCTCCGCCTGCCGCAGTCCAACGTCGTTGCCCTCGAGACTCGTGCTCCCAGCGTCGAAGGCACCGGCGCGGTCGATGTGCGCGCGCTGCTCCGTGCGGCGCTGCGGATGCGGCCGGATCGCATCGTCGTGGGGGAGGTCCGCGGCGGTGAGGCTCTCGACATGCTTCAGGCCATGAACACCGGGCACCGTGGATCGCTCACCACCGCGCATGCCAACGGCGCGTATCACGCGCTGCTGCGCGTCGAGACCATGGCGATGATGGGCGGTGTCGATCTACCCCTTGATGCGATACGCGAGCAGATCCGGCGGGGGATCGACCTCGTCGTGCATCAGGAGCGCGGCGGCGATGGTCGTCGCCGCATCGTCGAGATCTGCGAGCTCGTGAGCGAGCCGGGCCCGGGCTACGAGCTGCGGCGGCTGGTCGCATGAGCCTGTTCCTCGCGCTCGCCGCGCTGTCAGCGCTCGCGGCAGCGCTGTTCGATCGACGCGCCGCCCAGGCCTGCGCGCGCCTCATGCGCCGCGCGAGACGTGGCGGATCGCGCGAGGTCCGTGCCGCGCTGCCCGCGCTGGTCGACGCGCTGGCGGCCGCGTTCGCGAGCGGCCTGTCGCTCCAGACCGCTCTCGCGGAGGTCGCCCCGACGCTGCCGCCTGCCCTCACAGCGCCAACGCGTCGCGCGGCGGCGTCACTCGCGCTCGGCGCGTCGGTCGGCCGCGCGCTGCACGAGTTCGGCGGCACGGTGCCGGACGAGGACGTTGCGCCGCTCGCCGTCGTGCTGATCGCGTTCGACCGGACCGGCGGCCCTGTCGGGGGCAGCCTCGGCCGCGTCGCAGCGCTGATGCGCGGGAGGCTCGCGCTCGAGGATGAGCGCGCCGCGCTGACGGCTCAGGGTCGCGTATCCGCGATCGTACTTGTCGCGCTTGCCCCGCTCGGGGCGGTGTTCTTCGCTGTCGCGATGCCCGATTACGCCGCGATGTTCCTCGGCGAGGGTCGCGGACTCTTGGCCGTCGCGCTGGCTCTCGAAGCCCTGGGCGCACTGTGGCTGTGGCGCATCGTCCGTTCGATCGAGCCGCCGGCTGACCTCGCGACGTTCCTGGACGCGGTCATCGTCGGACTCGAAGCCGGCCTCACCTTCGAGCGCGCGCTCGCGGCGATCGTCGCGCGCGCTCCAGGTCTCGTGCGCCTCGCTGACGCTCGCCGGCTCCTCGCAGATCTCGCACTCGGCCGGTCGCTACCGCAGGCCCTGCGCGGCTTCGGGCGCGGCGGCGACGACGCGCGCGTCGCCGCACTGGTCGTCGCCGCGACGCGCTTCGGCGCACCGCTGGCGGAGCTGCTGGTGATCCAGGCCGACGCATTGCGTACCGCCCAGCGGCGGCGCGCCGAGGCCAAGGCGAGGCGGTTGCCGGTGATGATGTTGTTCCCGCTCTCGCTCACGATCCTGCCCGCGCTGCTCGTCGTATTCCTCGGTCCGCCTCTGCTGTCGCTGCTCTAGGGAGCGGATGGACGAGTCACGAAGTCGCCCGCTGCCCGCCGGCGCGCCTGCCAGAGCTCAACGCGCGGTCGGTGGTGGCGAGCGAGCGGGCCCGCCCATGCGCGTACTGGTCGGGCCCGTCTTGTCGCTACTCTCCGTCGTCAGTGGGTGGCCGATTCATCCGGACGCTGGTCGGCATGCTGCTGCCGGTTGCGATACTCGCCCTTGTCCCCGCGATGATCCTGAGCGCCGCCGGGACCGGGAACGAGGGCGGAGTGCTTCGACTCGTCGGGCTCGTCCCGATCGTGCTCGGCATCGCGGTCCTCGCCTGGTGCTTCGCCGGATTCATCGTCGAGGGCGAGGGCACGCCCGCGCCGTACGACCCGCCGCACCGTCTGGTGACCGGCGGTCTGTACAGCTGGATGCGCAACCCGATGTACTTCGCGGTGACGACGGTGCTCGTCGGCGAGGCCATCTTCTACAGCTCGATCCCGCTGCTCCTCTGGGCCGCGGTCGCGCTGGTCCTCTTCCACTTCGTCGTCGTCCTCTACGAGGAGCCAGCGCTCGAGCGGCGCTTCGGTCGGGTGTATGAGAAATACGTCGAGCAGGTGCCGCGCTGGGTGCCGAGCCGTCCGCGCACGGTCCCCAAGCCGACGATGAAGCTCGCGACCCTCGTCTACGCACTGCGCGACGATCAGGTCCTGCTCGTCCGCCGCGAGACCGAGCCGAACCGCGGTCTCTGGGTCGCCCCGGGAGGAAAGATCGAGCACGGCGAGTCGCCCGACGAGTGCGCGGTGCGTGAGATGCGTGAGGAGACCGGACTCGTGATCGATCGTCCGGTGCTCCGCGCGGTGATGACCGAGACCTCACCGCGCCCGGACTACCAGTGGCTCACGTTCATCTTCGTCGCGTGGGACTTCGACGGGAGTTTCACACCCGCGCCCGGCGTGGGCGAGTTCCGCTGGGTCCCGGTGGACGAGGTGACGAAGCTGCCGATCCCACCGGCGGACGCGGTGTTCTTTCCGCGCCTGCTCCAGGACGGCACGACGTTCAGCGCGAAGTTCGAGTACGACAGCGAGCTCAACCTGCTCCGCTGGCGGGAGACCTGACCGTCAGGGCCGGACCTGCACCGCGAGCCGCGACGAGCTAAAGGGTCACGCGCGGGATCAGCTCGCGCTCGCGCGCGGTCATGTTCGGGTCGGCCATCCGCCGTGCGATCGCGGCCGGCAGGTGCGCCCGGACGGTCGCGCGGTCGAAGCCGGCGAGGTAGGCCGCGAGGAACGCGCGGACCAGCAGACGCGTCCGCCGGGGGAGGTCCGCGCCGGCGAGGATGACGAGGGTCTGCGCCACGTCGTCGGCCCAGTGACCGGCGCGCGCGTTCGCCCAGTCGATGACGAGCACGCCCCGGCCGTGTAGCAGCACGTTCTCCGGATGCAGGTCGAGGTGGACGACCGCGCCGCCCGGTCCGATCGCCGGCAGCCACTCCGGCGCGGGGATCCGATGGAGGCGGCGGTGAAGATCGGCGAGCCGCCGCGCCTGACGGAGGAGCGTCCACGGGCGGCGCGTGATCTCCACCGCCATCGTCACGCCGGTCCCTCGCTCGAGCACGAGGTCCGGTCCCTCGACGCGAAGGACCCGCGGCGCGGGATACCCGCGCTCGCGCACGTAGCGCATGAGAGCCACCTCGCCAGCCGGGACGTCGCGCCGCCGGTAGCGACGCAGGACGGTCCGCGCGTCGAGCGCGAACACGTCCGCGTCGCGACCGCGTGCGAGCGGCTCTACGAGTGAGCTAGACCCGGATGACGTACGTGCTGGCGATCTTGTCGTGCCAGCCCTGCTTGTTCGCATCGAACGCCGCCCAGATCACGCCGATGAAGAGGCAGACGATCGAGACGAAGAGCCCGATGTAGCGGACGAACGCCTGGAGGAGCGTGAGCGACGCCCCGTCCGTGCGCACGACCTTGATGTTGAGGACGCGCATGCCGAGCGTCTGACCGCCGCCCTGACCCGACCAGAAGTAGCAGAAGTACAGGATGCCGATGAGCGTGTTGATCGAGCTGCGCGCTGGGTCGAGTGGGTCGCTCGAGCCCGAGAAACCGCTGATGATGTTCGAGACGATGCTGACACCGATGCCGTCGATGAGGATCGCGAAGAAACGGACCCAGAAACCCGCCTTGTTGGTGGTGACCGCCGTCGCCGTGGCCTCAGCTGCCATGAATTTGAGCCCCCTTCCGTCTGGCGGAGTCTAATTTCGCTGGCAAAATGGGCCTAGTACGACCTTCCTAGTGGCTCGCACGGTGCCTCTTCAAGCAGACTGACGCCACCTAGGAAGCCGAGAAAGGGGGACGAGCTAGATGCTGACATTCCTCCGCGAAGACGAAGGCCAGGGCCTCGTTGAGTACGCGCTCATCATCGCAGTCATCGCCATCGCCGTCATCGTCGCGATGGTCTTCCTGCGAGGCCAGATCCAGAACATCTTCAGCAACATCGGCAACAACCTCACCTAAGCAGTCCCACGCGTGCAAGCATGAGCGGCGCCGGCAACGGCGCCGCTCATGTATTACGGAAGGGTGGAGAACGACCTGAGCGTCGAGACGCTACGAGCCGTCGAGAACATCGTCCTCACCGGGCTCCTCCTTGCCGTCATGTACACCGACTGGCGCTTTCTGCGCATCCCGAACGTCTTCACCTACCCGGCGATGCTCGTCGGCCTGGTGCTCGGCGCCCTCGAAGGCATTCCCGGCGGGCTGTTCACCGGGGGACTCGTCGACCACCT